>NZ_JBHYIQ010000015.1:30599-75253 GCF_042739895.1 Amycolatopsis sp. NPDC059021 | reverse complement strand
ATTAACGTGCCGGCCACCAGACCGGCAATACCGGTCGGTGTGTCTTGTTGCAGAGCTCCTCCCCCGGGGAGGGGGAGGGGGCGGCGGGCGGGGCCCGGTTCGCCGAGATCCTCACCCCCGCCGCGATCGACTTCGTGGTCAAGCTCGACAACGCTTTCGCCGGTCGCCGCAGCGAACTGCTCGACGCGCGCCGCACGCGCCGCGAAAAGCTCCAGTCCGGTGAGCAGCCGCTCGGCTTCCTGCCCGAGACCCACGCCGTCCGCAACGACCCGACGTGGCGCGTGGCCGAATCCGCGCCGGGGCTCGAGGACCGCCGCGTGGAGATCACCGGGCCGACCGACCGCAAGATGACGGTCAACGCGCTCAACTCCGGCGCGAAGGTGTGGCTGGCCGACTTCGAGGACGCGACGTCCCCGACCTGGCACAACGTGATCGACGGGCAGCTCAACCTCTACGACGCCATCCGTCGCAACATCGACTTCACCACCGAGGCCGGGAAACGCTACGTCGTCGGCGACGAGCCCGCCACGATCGTCGCCCGCCCGCGCGGCTGGCACCTGGTGGAGAAACACATCCGCATCGACGGCCGCCCGGTTTCGGCGAGCCTGGTGGACTTCGGGCTGTACTTCTTCCACAACGCGCGTCAGCTGATCGCGCGCGGCAGCGGCCCCTACTTCTACCTGCCCAAGCTGGAAAACCACCTCGAAGCGCGGCTGTGGAACGACGTTTTCCTGCTGGCGCAACGGGAACTCGGCATCCCGCGTGGCACCATCCGGGCCACGGTGCTGATCGAGACGATCACCGCGGCGTTCGAGATGGACGAGATCCTCTACGAACTCCGCGAGCACGCCGCCGGGCTCAACGCCGGCCGCTGGGACTACATCTTCAGCGTCATCAAGAACTTCTCCTCGCACGGCGCGGACTTCGTGCTGCCGGACCGCGCGCAGGTCACCATGACCGTGCCGTTCATGCGGGCCTACACCGAACTGCTGGTGCGCACCTGCCACAAGCGCGGCGCGCACGCGATCGGCGGGATGGCCGCGTTCATCCCCAGCCGCGATCCGGAGATCAACGCCACCGCGCTGGAAAAGGTCCGCCAGGACAAAGAACGCGAGGCTGGCGACGGGTTCGACGGTTCGTGGGTCGCGCACCCCGGCCTGGTCCCGGTGTGCCGCGAGGTCTTCGACACCGTGCTCGGCGGCTGGCCCAACCAACTGGGCAAGCTGCGTGAGGACGTCGACGTCACCGCCGAGGATCTGCTCGACGTCGCGAGCGCGGGCGGTGAGGTCACCGAGGCCGGTGTCCGCGCGAACATCAACGTCGCGCTGCGCTACATCGACGCCTGGCTCCGCGGCACCGGTGCGGCCGCGATCCACAACCTGATGGAGGACGCGGCCACCGCGGAGATCGCGCGCTGCCAGGTGTGGCAGTGGATCCGCAACGGCACGAAGCTCGAGGACGGGACAGTGCTGACCCGCGAACTCGCCGTCGAGTTCCTGGACGACGAACTGGCTTCGGTGCGCGCCGACCTCGGCGAAGGCACCAGGGTCGACGACGCGTACGCGATCTTCACCGAAACCGCGCTGGGCGAGAAGTTGCCGAGCTTCCTCACGACGGGCGCCTACGCCCGATACCTCACCGATCTTCGGTGAGCACGGCTGTGTCGATGCGCTCTCGCCGGTAGAGAGTGTTTCGCGCTCCGGCCGTCCTTACCTGACGAAGGACGGCCGGGTTCCACATCGGTTTGGGACGGTGTGGCCGAACGAGCCCGGTGGCGGAGGCTCCCCGCCACCGGGCTCGCTCATGTCCGGCGCCGCTTTTGCGCCTTGAGCAACACCGCCGCCGCTTCGCGCGCGGTGGCCGCTTCACCGGCGTCGCCGCTGATGGCCGCGAGGACCGTCGCGCCCTCCATGAGCGAGAAAAGCTTGTCGGCGAGCGGCGGATCAAGCACCAGTTCGCGGATGTACGCGCGGACTTCGTCCTTGTGCTTGCGGATGGCCGCGAGGATCCCGGGGGAGGGTTCACCGAACTCGCCGAACGAGTTGATGAACGCGCATCCGCGGAAGTCCGGCTCGCGGAACCAGTCGTAGAGCCACTCGAACACCGCCAGAGGATCGTTGCCGTGCCCGCGGACGAAGGCGCGCAGCGAAGCGCGCCAACGCTCGTCGCGCCGCAGCAGGTACGCCTCGACGAGATCGTCCTTCGACGGGAAGCACTGGTACAGCCGTTTGAGGGACACGCCGGAGCGTTCACGTACGGCATCCATCCCGACGGCCTGTATGCCGTGGGCGTAGAACAGCGTCTCGGCGGCTTCGAGGAGCCGTTCGGTCGCTTCCGCGGGATCCATGTCACCTGCCTCTGGCGGGGAGAACGGACGTTCTCTACTCTAGCCCACAGGAGGAGAACGTTCGTTCTCCCTTGCCGGAAAGGAGAACCGATGACGCCACGTCCGCCGTTCCCGCCCTTCGACGAGGACACGGCTCGCCAGAAGGTCCAGGCCGCCGAGGACGCCTGGAACACCCGTGACCCCGAACGGGTCTCGCTCGCCTACACCGAGGACTCGGTTTGGCGGAATCGTGACCGGTATGTCGTAGGTCGGCCGCAGATCGTCGAGTTCCTGACCGAGAAGTGGGAACGGGAACTGGATTACGCACTGCGCAAGGAACTGTGGGGATTCCGGGGCAACCGGATCGGCGTCAGGTTCCAGTACGAGTGCCGGACCGCCGACGGCCGGTGGTACCGCAGTTACGGCAACGAGCTGTGGGAGTTCAGCGACGACGGGTTGATGAGCCGCCGTGAGGCGAGCATCAACGACGTGCCGATCGCGGAGACCGACCGCCGGATCCACGGCCCGCGGCCGAAATCCGGCCACGGGCTCCTGCTGCCGGTCTTCTGACCGCGGAGGCGCTCAGCCGGAAGCGCTCAGCCGAAAGCGAAAGCGTCCGTCACCACAGCCTCGTCGCGGCAGGCTGAGCACATGAGCCTGGGATTCGGCGGCGAGGTGACCGAGTTCTACCACCGGTACCGGCGGGGTTATCCACCCGCCGTGTTCGACGCGCTGACCGAGGTGTTCGGATTGTCCGCCGCCGATGTCGTCCTCGACCTCGGCTGCGGCACCGGTCAGCTGGCCCGGCCGATCGCGGCGCGGGTCCGCGCCGTGCTGGGCATGGATCCCGAGCCCGACATGCTCGTACGGGCCCGGCGCGCGGCGCTGGACGAGGACGTGCGCAACGTGACGTGGCTGCTCGGCGGCGACACCGACGTCCCCGCCCTCGGGAGGTTGCTCGGTGACGATCGGCTGGGAGTGACCACGATCGGCCAGGCCTTGCATTGGATGGAATCGGCCCCGTTGTTCCGCGCGTTGTGGCCGTTGTCGCGTCCCGGCGGCGGGGTCGCGGTGGTGACGAACGGCGAGCCGTTGTGGCTCCAGGCCACTCCGTGGTCCCGCGCCTTGCGCGACGTTCTGGAGGACTGGCTCGGCACGCGGCTCACTCGCACGTGCGGCACCGACGAGGTCAGCCGCGAACGGTACCGGGCGGAACTGGCCGATGCCGGATACCAGGTCGGCGTCCGGACCGTCGAGTACGCCGGAGACCTCGACGTCGACACCATCGTCGGTGGCGTTTTTTCGGCAATGAGCGTGGACCGGCTGCCCGCGCCGGAACGACGCGCGGAGTTCGCCGCCCGGGTCCACGAGGCGCTGACGCCCCACGCGTCGTTCGTCGAATCGGTGCGAGTCAGCTTGTTGACCGGCCGGGTGCCGCGCTGACTACGCCTCAGATCTCGGGTTCAGATTTCGAAGGCGTTGCCGGTGGCGATCTTCGGGCGGCCCAGCTCGGCCGGTTCGCCGGGGCGTGCTCGCCGATAAACGGCGACGGTCGCTTCGGCGATCCGGTTCCAGTCGAAGTCCGCGGCCAGACGGGACTGCGCGGCCAGAGCGCGGCGGGTGGCCGCGTCGCCGTCGCTCAGCACGGTCTCGACGGCGTCCGCCAACGCGGTGACATCGCCGGGCGAGAACGCCAGCCCGGTCTCGCCGTGTACGACGACCTCACCGAGCCCGCCCGCTGTCGAAGCGACGAGCGGGGCCTTCGCCGCGGCCGCCTCGAGCGCGACGATGCCGAACGGTTCGTATCGGCTGGGCAGCACGACGGCGTCCGCCGCGGCCAGCACGGCACGCAGGTCACGGTCGGAAAGGTGCCCGACGAAGTCGACCGCGCGCCGCACCCGCAGCCGCCGCGACTGGTCGACCAGCTCGTCGAAGTGTCGCCCTTTTCCGGCGACGACGAGCCGGGTACCGGGATGCTCGCGGCGGATCCGCGGCAACGCCGAGAGCAGGTCCTGTACGCCCTTTTCCCATTCCAGCCTGCCGAAATACAGCAGCAGGGGCGCTCCGTCCGGGCTGTAGACCTCGCGGGCGCGGGCGATTTCGCCGGCCGGGACCTGCCAGCTGCGCTCTTCGATGCCGTTGTGGATCACCGTGACGTCCGCGCCATCGATCTCGAAGAGGTGTGCCACCTCCGCGCGCATCGCCTGCGAGCAGGTGATCAGCGCGTCCGCGCGGTTCGCGAGCCACCACTCGACCGAATGCACCTGCTGGTTCAGCGGGTGCGACAGCCAGCCCGAGTGCCTGCCCGCCTCGGTCGCGTGGATCGTGCCGACCAGCGGGACCCGCGCGGCCTCGGCGATCGCGATCGCCGGATGGGTGACCAGCCAGTCGTGGGCGTGCACGACGTCCGGCTGCCAGCCGCGCAGCAGGTCGTGCGCGGCGCGGATCATCGCGTGGCCCATCGCCAGCGTCCAGGCGACGAGGTCGCGTTCGAAGGTCACGTGCATCGGGTCCTCGGCGACCCGGATGATCCGCACACCCTCGACCACCCGGTCGGTGCGTGGATGTGTTTCCGCGTCGGTGCCTGCCGTGTGCCGGCACAGCACCACGACCTCGTGCCCCTGCCGGGCGAGATGGCGGGCCAGCGCGTGCACGTGCCGTGCCAGGCCGCCGACGACCACGGGCGGGTACTCCCAGGACAACATCAGCACGCGCATGGGAGGAGGTTACTCGCGAGTTGGCCCCGCCCGGACGCCCCCGCCGCGTGGTTCGGAGGGCCGGCCGGTCTTGGTACACGGTGTTAGCTGGGAGGGGCCGCGAAGGTGGTTTGAGCCATGACGGTGAGATGTGAAATAGCTCACCCGTCGCTGTGTGAATCTCTGCCACCATCGGAGGTGATGACTTTTCTCGAGCATGTGGACCCGCCGCTGTCGACGCCGTGGACCGCTCGGGCCGGGCCCGGCGATGTCCCGCCCGAATACCCGAGGCCCCAGCTCACCCGGCCACGCTGGCTGAACCTCAACGGCGTCTGGGAGTACGCCGGATGGCCGGTTTCCGGCGACGAGCCGCGGCCGTCCGGCTACGGCGAACGCATCCTGGTGCCCTTCCCGCCCGAATCCGCCCTGTCCGGAATCGGCAGGCACGACGAGGTCCTCTGGTACCGGCGCGTGTTCGAGATCCCGGAGGACTGGCGGGGCGGGCGGGTACTGCTGCATTTCGGCGCGGTCGACCAGTCGGCGACCGTGTGGGTGAACAACCAGCGGGTCGCGACGCATGAAGGCGGGCACACCGCGTTCAGCGCGGACATCACCGACGTCCTCCGCGCGTCCGGGTCGCAGGAGCTCACCGTCCGGGCCGAGGACCACACCGACACCGCCACCTTCCCGGTCGGCAAACAACGCAACGACCCGAGCGGTATCTGCTACACGGCCGCGTCCGGGATCTGGCAGACCGTGTGGCTCGAACCCGTGCCCGCAGCCCATGTCAGGGCCCTCGAAATCACGTCGGACCTCACCGGATTCACAGTGCTCCCGCAGGTCACCGGCGGTGCACGGGTCGAGATCGTGGCGTCGCCGAATTTCGGCGACGACCAGGTGCGCGCGACGGGCGAGGTCGGCGAGCCGGTACGCGTCGCCATTCCGCGGCCACGGCTGTGGAGCCCCGAGGACCCGTTCCTCTACAACCTGACCGTGCGCCTGCTCGACCGGAACGGCGACGTCCTCGACGAAGCCGGCAGCTACGGCGGTCTCCGCACCGTCGAGGTCGTTCCCGGTGCCGACGGCCGCCCGCGGATCGCGCTCAACGGCCGCGTCACGTTCGTGCACGGCCCGCTCGACCAGGGTTACTGGCCGGACGGGATCTACACCGCGCCGACCGACGACGCACTGCGCTTCGATCTGGAGCGCACGAAGGAACTCGGCTTCAACTCCGTCCGCAAGCACGTCAAGGTCGAACCGGCACGCTGGTACTACTGGACCGACCGGCTGGGTCTGCTGGTCTGGCAGGACATGCCCTCGCTGACCGTGTCCTTCGACGGCCCGCCCGGCCCGGCGCCGGATCCGGTGCCGGAAGCGAAGGCACGGTTCGAGGCCGAACTGACCGAGATGATCACGCAGCTGCGCGGGATCACCTCGATCATCGGCTGGGTGCCGTTCAACGAGGGCTGGGGCGAATTCGACACCGCGCGGATCGCGGAGTCGGTGAAGAAGCTGGATCCGGGCAGGCTGGTCATCGCGAACAGCGGCGTCAACTGCTGTTTTTCCAGGCCCGACTGCCGCGTCGGCGACGTCTACGACGATCACACCTACGTGGGCCCCGGTGAGCCGCCGAAGGACGACGACCGGGTCGTCTTCGACGGCGAATACGGCGGTCTCGGGCTCGTTCTCGACGAGCATCGCTGGCCGGGGCCACCCCAGGCGTACGAAATGGCGACGACCGCCCAGCAGCTCACCGAACGCTACGTCGAACTCAGTGAGCGGCTGGAACGGCTGGCGCGGGAAGCCGGCCTGGCAGGGGCGATCTACACGCAGATCACCGATGTGGAGAACGAGGTCAACGGCTTCCTGACCTACGACCGGCGGGTCGTCAAACTCGACCTCGCGACCGTGGCCGCCCGCAACCGGGCGGTGATCGCGGCGGGCAGTGCCGACGCCGAGGTCAGTTCGGCAGCGCCGCCTCGATCGCCTTGACGAGGGTTTCGTCCTCTGGCTCGGTGCGCGGGCGGAAACGGCCGAGCACCGAGCCGTCGGTGCCGACGAGGAACTTCTCGAAGTTCCACTGGACATCGCCCGCCGCGCCTTCGGCATCGGCGGTGCGGGTCAGCTCGGCGTAGAGCGGGTGCCGGTTCTCGCCGTTGACCTCGATCTTCTCGAAGAGCGGGAACGAGACACCGTAAGTGGTCGAGCAGAACGCCTGGATCTCCTCGGCCGTTCCGGGCTCCTGCCCGGCGAACTGGTTGCACGGGAAGCCGACGACGGAGAACCCGCGGTCGCCGTACTGCTCCTGCAGCCGCTCCAGCCCGGTGTACTGCGGGGTCAGCCCGCACTTCGAAGCGACGTTCACCAGCAGCAAGGCCTTGCCGCCGAGCGCGCCGAGGGTGGTGTCCTCCCCGGCGAGGGTCTTGAGCGGAATGTCCTGGATCCCCATGGTGTCCCTTCCTTCGTGGTCAGCGCTTCTTGAGCGCCCTGGCGTCGAGATGACCGAACGGGTTGTCGTCGCCGCGGAACGTCGTCGCGAGTTCGTGTGCCCGAGCGCGGTCGCCTTCGCGCACCAGCGTCGCCAACGCGTCGAACCGTTCGGTGTGGACACGGGCACGGCGTCGCGCGTAGTCGGCGGCGGAGTCCTTGGTGACCATGAATGCCCAGTCGCTCGACAACGCGAGCATCGCTTCGGCCACCGCCTGGTCGGCGACGGTGTCGCGGGCGGTGCTGTCCACGGTTGCGACGAGGTCGAGCAGCCGGTGCTGGAGCGCGGTGTTCGCCGTGACCATGTCGGCGACCTGCTCGCCGTCCCAGACCCGCCAGTCCTTGCCCGAACCCCAGGACGACGCCGGCAGGTCGATGGGGCTTCCGAGGTGCCCCGCCTCGATCGCGCCGCGCAGCGTCGTCACCCGGACCCCGGCTTCGGGCAGCGCCCGCAGAACGCCCTCCAGCCAGGCCGGGCCTTCATGCCACCAGTGTCCGAACAGTTCCGTGTCGTAGGCGGCCACCACCAGCGATTCACGACCGTGCCGGTCCTTGAGGTCGCGCAGCCGCGTGACCACGGTGTCCACGAAGTCCTTGACGTGCAGCCCCAGGACGTCGGCGGCGAGCGCGGGATCGTAGGGCGCCTTGTCCGGCGGCTCGATCTGCTTGCCGGTGACACGAGACGGCTTCAACCCGACTTCGTGTGCCCAGGTGTGGAAATCGCGGTAGGCGGCATGTCCCGGGTAGCCCGCTTTGGGGGACCAGACGCGGTAGGTGACTTCGAGGTCGCGGCCGAAACAGACGACGTCGGAGTCGCCGACCGTGCGCGCCGACGCTGTTTCGCCCCGCAGCGACGGGCCGTCCACCAGGAACCGGCGGACACCCGCGGCCGCGTAGTCGCGTTCCATGCCGGGCGCGTAGCCGCACTCCGGCGCCCAGATTCCTTCCGGGCGGCGGCCGATGCGCAGCGCGGTGTCGTCGAGGCCGCCGCGCAACGCGAACTCGCGCACTCGCGGCTCCAGCAGTGGCTGGAACGGATGGGCCAGCGGGCCACCGAGCAGTTCGATCGTGTCGCTGTCCACAAGGGAACGCAGGATCGGCGAAAAACCATGGCGCCAGCGGGTTTCGAGCTCCTCGGCGGCGAGGGTGGCGGTGCGGTGCTCGGCCGCGGCGAGTTCGCGCAAGAGCGGGTCGCCACGCCACAGCGTCGCCGCGTGCTGCGCGCGCAGCTGCCAGTGGCCGAGCCAGTCGTGGCACGCCGAGATGCAATACGGATCGTCGAGCTGAGCGGCCAGTACCGGCGTCATGCCGAGGGTGAGCACGTCGCGGCGGCCCTCCCCGGCGAACCGGTGCAGCAGGTCCACCATCGGCAGGTAGGAATGCGCCCAGGCCTGGTAAAGCCATTCTTCGCCGACCGGCCAGCTGCCGTGATGGGCGAGCCACGGCAAGTGGCTGTGCACCACCAGGCAGAAGGTGCCCTCGTACTCGCTCACCGGCGCACCGCCACGGCGATCAGGTCGAGACTCGCGTCGAGGTCTTCCCCGTGGACAACGAAGTCCTCGGCGCGAATGGCTTCGATGTCCGCGAGCAGCGCGGGCGGCCAGGTCGCCTGGCCGGGCAACTGACCCATGACGACGTCGAGCTGGGCGTCGATGATCGAACCGCCGTAACGCGCGTCGAGCGCGCGGAGCGGATCACCGTGGTGCAAGCCGTGCAGCGACTCGACCTCGAATCCCGCCCCGGTCAGCAGCGAGTCCATTTCGGACGGTGCGAGTTCCCTGGTGTGGAACGGATTCAGCGGGGTGTCGCTGTCCGGGGTGAACGTCAGGCGGTTCGGAGTGGTCACCAGCAGCTTCCCGCCCGGTACGAGCACACGACGACATTCGGCGAGGAATCCGGCCTGATCCCAGAGATGCTCGATCACCTGGAAGTTCGCCACGACGTCCACCGAGGCGTCCCGCAGGGGCAGGAACGCGAGGTTGGCACGCGCGATCGCGACCGCCGGATAGCGGCGGGCGACATGCTTCGTGGTCGGCTGGTCGTAGTCGAGCGCCACCACACGCCGGGCGTGCTCGGCGAGGAGACCCGCTCCATATCCTTCGCCGCACCCTGCTTCCAGGACCGTCGCGCCCGCACAGTGGGGGAGCAACGCGAGGTACGCGGCCTCGTGGCGCCGGAACCAGTAGTTCTCCTCGGCGATGCCGGGGACGGTCCGCTCGCCGGTGAGATGCAGCGCTTCGGCCCGGGTGGCTGGGGTGGTCACGCTCGCGACCCTAGCGGGTGACCTGGCCGGAACGGGCAAGACGGCAGGCGATGTCACGTCTTGGGGAGCTGTCTTGTCCATGGGGTATGCAACGGACCTTCATACGCGTACTTCTCGTGATCTTCGGTGCGATCGAGGCCGGTGTCGGCCTGTGGCCGCTGGTTTCGCCCATGGGCTTCTACCAGGATTTTCCCGGGCTCCGGCGGGGCTGGGTGGCGATGGACGGAGCCTTCAACGAGCACCTCATCCGCGACTTCGGCGGGCTGAACCTCGCACTCGCCGCCGTCCTGGTCGGGGCGGCGGTGATCGGCACGGCCGCGGCCGCCCGCCTCGCCGGTGTCGCGGCGCTGCTGTTCGGCGCGCCGCATTTCGCGTACCACCTCGGCCACCTCGCCCATTTCGAACGGCTGGACCAGGTCCTGATCGTGGTGACGACGGCGCTGGGCGCGCTGGTGCCGCTGGTCCTGATTCTCCTGCCGGGACGACGGATCAAGCCACCGGAGACACCGTGATGCCGATGGCGCCCGGGCCGACGTGGGCGCCGATGACGGTGCTGGCCTCGACGAGCATGGCCTCGCCGAGACCGGCGACCCGCTGCCGGAGCGCTCCGCCGATCTCGAACTCCCGCTCGTCAGGCCCGCCGAAGCGGGTCACCGCGACGTCCACCTGCTGGGTGCCCGCCGTCTTCACCGCCAGGTCGACCAGCTTGCCCAGCGCGCGTTTGACGCCGCGTGCCCTGGCCGCCGGGGAGACCTCGCCCCCGGTAACGGTGAGCAACGGTTTGATCGACAGTGCCGTGCCCAGCATCGACTGCGCGGCGCCGATGCGCCCGCCGCGGCGGAGGTACTCCAACGTGTCCACGTAGACGAGTTCGGTACTGGTGCGGAAGCGGCGTTCCGCCGCGGCGATCACCCGATCCACCTGGGCGCCCGCGGCGGCGGCACGGGCGGCGGAAACGGCCGCGAAGCCGAGGCTCATGCCGAGTGTCCCGCTGTCGAGGATGTGCACGGGGATGCGCACCTGCTGGGCGGCTTCGCGGGCGGCCTCCAGCGTCGCGGACATGCGCCCAGAGATGTGGACGCTCACGATGGCGGACGCCCCGCGGGCGGCCGCGTCCTGGTAGGCCCAGAAGAACGCGCCGGGATCCGGCGGCGTGGTGCTGACCGGGGTTCCGGCGCGCATCGACTCGATGAGTTCGGCGCGGTCGAAGCGGTGTTCGTCGTCGAGATGGTCGCCGACGTGCAGCTGGATCTGGGCGACACCGATGCCCCAGCGGGCGGCGAGCTGCTCCGGCAGGCACGAACTCGAGTCCGTGATGACGGCGATGGAGGCGGACATGGTGCCGGAGGTTAACAATTAACCACCTACTCCGAGTAGACCGCCGTTCGCCCGATCGGCGGAGCGGTCCCACGATATGGGGCAACCCAAAACTACCGGTACGATCGTGCAGCTAGTTTGCTCATCCAGGTGAATGCCGTCACCTCGCCGGGTCAGGCGCGCCGGATGGCTCTAATCTACCGGCCAGTAGAGCACTGTCCCGTGGCCGACGCCGGCCACTACCGGGAGGTCGAAGAAGACCCATGACGAACATCGTTGTCCTGGTCAAGCAGGTACCGGACACCTACTCGGAGCGGAAGCTCTCCGGCGCCGACCACACCCTTGACCGTGAATCCGCCGACGCCGTGCTCGATGAGATCAACGAGAAGGCCGTCGAAGAAGCCCTGAAGATCAAGGAAGCCGGCGAGGGCGAGGTCACCGTGATCTCGGTCGGCCCCGACCGCGCGACGGACGCGATCCGCAAGGCGCTGTCCATGGGCGCGGACAAGGCCATCCACGTCTCCGACGAGGCCCTGCACGGCTCCGACGCCATCGCCACCGCCAAGGTCCTCGCGGCCGCCATCGCGAAGGTCGGCAGCTACGACCTGATCATCGCCGGCAACGAGTCCTCCGACGGCCGCGGCGGAGCTGTCCCCGCGATCCTCGCCGAGCTGCTCGGCCTGCCGCAGCTGACCTACGTCCGCGTGCTGAACGTCGAGGGCACGGCGGTGAAGGCCGACCGTGAGACCGAGGACGGCATCACGCACCTCGAGGCGAACCTGCCCGCGCTGGTCAGCGTCGGCGAGAAGATCAACGAGCCGCGCTACCCGTCGTTCAAGGGCATCATGGCCGCGAAGAAGAAGCCGGTCGAGACCCTGAGCATCGCCGACCTCGGCATCGACGCGGGCGAGGTCGGTCTCGGCAACGCCTGGTCGTCGGTCATCGAAGCCGCCCCGAAGCCGCCGCGCACCGCGGGCGAGAAGGTCGAGGACGAGGGCGACGGCGGCAGCAAGGTCGCCGAGTACCTGGTCGGCCAGAAGCTCATCTGAGACAGGTTTCGAGGAGGAATAGGGAAATGGCTGAAGTACTCGTCCTCGTCGACCACGTCGACGGTGAGGTCAAGAAGGTCACGCTCGAACTGCTGACCGCCGCCCGTGCCCTCGGTGAGCCGTCCGCGGTCGTCGTCGGCCCGACGGGCTCCGCGGCGAAGGCCAAGGAAGCGCTGGCCTCGCACGGTGCCGCGAAGGTGTACGTCGCCGAGGGCGACGCCGCCACCGGTTTCCTGGTCACCCCCAAGGTGGACGTGCTGGCCAAGCTGGCCGAGCAGGCCTCCCCGGCGGCCGTGCTCGTCGCCGCCGGCGCCGAGGGCAAGGAGGTGGCCGCGCGGCTCGCCGTCCGGCTGGGCTCCGGTCTCCTCTACGACGCCGTGGGCATCAACGCCGACGGCAGCGTGGACCAGTCCATCTTCGGTGGCGCGTTCTCGGTGAAGTCCAAGTCCGCCAAGGGTGCCCCGGTCGTCTCCGTGCGGCCCGGTGCGGTCGAGGCGGAGGCCGCCGAGGGTGCCGCGGCCGAGGAGACCGTCGAAATCCCGGCCGGCGACCCGGCGAAGTCCGCGCGTATCACCGGCGTGGAGCCGGTGGTGGGCGGCGACCGGCCGGAGCTGACCGAGGCGTCGATCGTCGTTTCGGGTGGCCGTGGTGTCGGCTCGGCGGAGAAGTTCGATGTCGTCGAGAAGCTGGCCGACTCGCTCGGCGCGGCCGTCGGCGCGTCCCGCGCCGCTGTCGACTCCGGTTACTACCCGGCGCAGTTCCAGGTGGGCCAGACCGGCAAGACCGTGTCGCCGCAGCTGTACATCGCGCTCGGCATCTCCGGCGCGATCCAGCACCGCGCGGGCATGCAGACCTCGAAGACGATCATCGCGGTCAACAAGGACCCCGATGCGCCGATCTTCGAGATCGCCGACTTCGGCGTCGTGGGCGATCTGTTCAACGTTGCCCCGCAGCTGACCGAGGCGGTCGAGAAGCGCAAGGGCTGAGCGCTCGCCGAATCGATTCGAAGGGCCCTCCGGGATGGTTCCCGGAGGGCCCTTCGGCATCTCCGGAGCAGTCTCGGACCTGAGAGAACCCTGAGAACCCGCAATTCACTGAACGTGCACTAATCGGTCACCGGATGGCACTCTTCGCGGTTCTCCCCGCCGGGTACACCTTGACCATGACGACGTCACAGCTCCTCGTCAGTACTGACCAGGCGGGTGTCGAGGTTCCGGCCGGTGCACCCAGGTACTCCTTGCTCGTCGCTCACGGAAATGACGAAGTCGTCGCCGCGCAAAAGCTGCGATACGAGGTCTTCGCCGAAGAAGTCGGGGCGAATCTCAATACTCTCCAGGCCGGGCTCGACGTCGACTACTTCGACGAGTTCTGCGACCACCTCGTCGTGCGGGACGACAACACGGGCGAAATCGTCGGCACCTACCGGATGCTGCCGCCCGAGCGTGCCGCGCAGGCCGGGAAACTCTACTCCGACAGCGAATTCGACCTCACGGCGATCAACGGGCTCCGGCCGTCGCTGGTCGAGACCGGACGCTCCTGTGTCCATGCCGACCATCGCAGCGGCGCCGTCGTAAGCCTGGTGTGGGCCGGGATCGCGCGATACATGCTGCTTTCCGGGCACCGCTACCTCGCCGGCTGTGCCTCGGTGCCCTTGACCGACGGCGGAAGCTTCGCGGCCGGTGTGTGGGATGTGCTGCGCGCCAAGCACTACGCCGACGAGTCGGCCCGCGTCACCCCCTTGCAGCCGTGGGTGGACGAGGGGATCGCGCGGCCCGCGCGTTCGCTGCTCCCACCGCTGATCAAGGGCTACGTCCGGCTCGGCGCCAAGGTGTGCGGCCCGCCTGCCCACGACCCGGACTTCGGTGTCGCCGACTTCTTCGTGCTGCTCGACCTGCACAACGTCGATGAGCGTTATCTGAAGTTCTTCCTCGGGGCTCAGTTATGAGCCACCCCTGGATGCCCACGTCTCCCTGCGGGGACGGCTGTCTGACCGAAGGTGCACGGACGGTGGCGTTGCCCCGTCGTGTGCTGCGGTTCACCGCGGCGATCGGCGTCGTCCTCGTGGCCGTGTTGAGCGCCCCGCTGCTGCTCGTGCTTCGCGGGCGCGGCAGGGAACGGCTGATCAGGGCAGTGTTCCGCGGGGTGTTGCGTGCCTTCGGCGTCAAATTGGTATTGCGTGGGGCAGAAGGTTTTCTGGCGGCCCCGGCGGGACGTGGGGCGTTGGTCGTGAACAACCACATCTCCTGGCTGGACATCGTGGCGATCAACGCGCTGCGGCCGATGCGCGCGCTGGCGAAGCGCGAGATCGCGAGCTGGCCCGTGCTCGGAAGCCTTGTCCGCCGTGGTGGAAGCATTTTCCTTGACAGGGAAAGGCTTCGCACCTTGCCGGGGACGATGGACGAGCTCGCCGCCGCATTGCGCTCCGGGTCGTTGGTGAACGTGACTCCCGAAGGCACCACCTGGTGCGGCTTGGCTTCCGGCCGGTTCACGACGGCCACCTTCCAGGCCGCGATCGACGGTGGGGTACCCGTGCGCCCGATCGCTCTGCGGTACCGGCTCGCCGACGGCAGGGAGACCAGCCAGCCGGCGTTCATCGGTCCAGAGTCCCTTATCGCATCGCTTCGCCGGGTAGCTGCCTTGCGGGGCTTGGTGCTCGAGATGCAGGTGTGTCCCGAGATCGCACCTGGACGCGCGTCGAACCGTCGCGAGCTGGCGTCGCTGGCGGAGGCGTCGGTGCATTCGGCACTCGGCACGGTCCGCATCCCAGCGCAACGGCGCAAGTCGGCTCGTGTCTCGGCGCCGAGGCGCCCAGTGAACAGCTGACCCAGCGCGCTTTCGCCGGTGCGCCTTGACCTCCACTGAGCTGGAGGTTGCAGGCTGGCGATCATGAGCCGGACGATCGAAGCGCCCGCCCGCCGCAGTGTTCTTTGGGCGCCTGAACGCAGGCTGACCACAGTCGCGTTGCTGCTCGTCGTCACCTTGGTCGCGTTCGAGAACATGGGTGTCGCCACCGCGATGCCGACGCTCGTGGCCGAGCTGCGCGGGCTTTCGCTCTACGCTTGGCCGTTCGTCACATTCCTGATCGCCAGTGTGATCGCCACCGTGTTGTCGGGACGGATGGGCGACCGTCGCGGCCCGGTTCCCGCGTTGTTGGCCGGTCCTGTCCTCTTCACCTGCGGACTGATCGTCGCGGGCACCGCGACCGGGATGCCGTTGTTGCTCGTCGGCCGGGCGTTGCAGGGGTTCGGGTCGGGGCTGCTGCTGGTCTCGGTCTCTTTGCTCATCGCTCTGACGTTCACCGACCGGGAGCGGCCGGTGATCTACGCCGCGAACGCGGCCGCTTGGGTGCTGCCCGCGGTCGTCGGACCGTCGTTGGCCGGCTTGATCACGGTGAGTGTCGGGTGGCGCTGGGTCTTCCTGGGACTGGTCCCCTTGGTCATCGTCGGTATCGCGATGCTCCTCGCCGTCGCCCGCCGGTTGCCACCCCATGTCCCCGCGGCCGCTGGGCGGCAGGCCGGGGTGATCACGGCGGTGGTCGCCGCGCTCGGTGTAGCCGCCTTGACCTGGGCTGCCCAGCAGCGCTCGTCGTACGCCCTCGTAGTCGGAGCGGCCGGGCTTGTCGTCCTTGCGTATTCGCTGCGCAAGCTGCTGCCGAAGGGCACCTTGACCTCCCGTCCCGGGCTGCCGACGGTCGTGGCTTCGCGGGCGCTCCTCGCCGGCGCTTACGCCGGAATGGAGGCCTACCTGCCGTTGACGATGAGTGCGGTCCATGGCTACAGCCCGGCACTCGCCGGCTTGCCGCTGACCATCACGGCGCTCGGCTGGTCAGCGGCGTCGGCGGTGCAGGGAAGGTTCGTCGACTGGTCGAGAGAGGCGTCGCTCCGAGTCGGGTTCCTCCTGGTCACAGTGGGTCTTGTGGGCTTCGGACTGGTGTCTCAGCCGCTGTTTCCGGGGTGGATCGCCTTCGCGGTCTGCGCGGTGGGAGGGGCCGGAATGGGAATCGCGATGCCGGCTGTCTCGGTGCTTCTGTTGCGATATTCGCCCGAAGGGGAGCGGGGGTTCAACACCTCGGCGATGCAGCTTGCCGATTGGGTGGGATCCGCGCTGCTCATCGGGCTGGGCGGTGTCTTGCTCGGCCTCGTAGCATCGGCGCAGCACCCTTCGCCCGCAATGGCACTGCTCAGTGCGGTGCTCATCGCGCTCGCCGCACTGGGGGCTCGTTTGACAGGCCGCTGGCCGACGAAGGTGTGACAGCCCACTCTGACTGCGAGGGTGGGCTTCGTCACCCGCTGAAGCGGACTACCCTGAAGGGGCGATGACCTACCTCGACCACGCGGCGACCACTCCGATGTTGCCGGACGCCATAGCGGCGATGACCGAGGCGTTGCCCACCGTGGGCAACGCCTCAGCGCTGCATTCCTCGGGCAGGCGCGCGCGGCGGATTGTCGAGGAGGCCCGCGAGACGATCGCCGAGGCCCTGGGCGCCAGGCCGTCGGAAGTGATCTTCACCGGAGGCGGCACGGAGAGCGACAACCTTGCCGTCAAGGGGATCTACTGGGCGCGCCGGAACGAGCGGCCCGAACGGCGCCGCGTGCTGTGCAGCACGGTCGAGCACCACGCGGTCCTGGACACGGTCGAGTGGCTCGAGAAGTACGACGGCGCGGAGATCACCTGGCTGGAAGTCGACAGCCAGGGTCGTGTCTCGCCTGAGACGTTGCGTTCGGCCATCGCCAGGGAACCGGAGACCGCGGCACTGGCCACGATCATGTGGGCGAACAACGAGGTAGGGACGATCAACCCGGTACCCGAGCTCGCGGCGGTTTGCGCGGAATTCGGCGTGCCGCTGCACACCGACGCGGTGCAAGCGGTCGGCGCGATCCCGGTCGATTTCGCCGCTTGCGGAGCCGCGGCGCTCAGTCTCACCGGGCACAAGCTCGGTGGTCCGTATGGGGTCGGCGCACTGCTGCTCGGTCGGGACACCGCTTGTGTCCCACTTCTGCATGGCGGTGGTCAGGAACGCAGTGTCCGTTCCGGCACCTTGGATGTACCGGCGATCGTCGGTTTCGCCGCCGCTGTACGCGTGTGTGTCGAGGCGCGGGAAGAACAGGCCAAGGCACTCGTGCGTCTCCGTGACGGGCTCATCGAGGCCGTGCTTCGCGAAGTGCCGGACGCGGTGCTCAACGGTGGCGAAGGCGACAGGTTGCCCGGGCATGCTCACTTCACGTTTCCCGGGTGTGCGGGCGACAGCCTCCTGATGTTGTTGGATGCCAAGGGAATCGAGTGTTCGACGGGCTCGGCCTGCACGGCCGGGGTCGCCCAGCCGAGCCATGTACTGCTGGCTATGGGTGCGGATCCTGTCGCCGCCCGCGGCTCGTTGAGGTTCTCTCTCGGCCACACCTCCTCCGCGGCGGACGTCGCGGCGCTCGCCGGGGAGATCGGCGGCGTCGTGGCGCGTGCTCGGCAGGCTGGGCTGGCCGGGATGCGCAAGCAGAAGCAAGAGGTGTAGGGCATGCGAGTACTGGCTGCGATGAGTGGAGGAGTGGATTCGGCGGTCGCCGCCGCGCGTGTGGTGGACGCCGGCCACGACGTAGTCGGCGTCCACCTCGCGTTGTCGGCGAAGCCGGGCACTCTGCGTACCGGCTCGCGGGGTTGTTGCACGATCGAGGATTCGCACGACGCTCGCAGGGCCGCCGATATCCTTGGTATTCCGTTCTATATCTGGGATTTCGCTGAGCGCTTCACCGAAGAGGTAGTGGAAACCTTCGTCGGGGAATATGCCGCTGGGCGTACCCCCAATCCGTGCGTCACCTGCAACGAGAAGATCAAGTTCGAGGCCCTTCTGGAGAAGGCCGTGGCACTTGGCTTCGACGCGGTGGCGACTGGGCACTACGCCCGCCTGGCCGTGCAGGACGGTGTTCCGGAACTGCGTCGCAGCGCGGACGAGGGCAAGGACCAGTCCTACGTGCTCGCCTCGTTGACCCCCGAGCAACTCAGCCACGCGATGTTCCCGCTCGGCGACTCCTGGAAGTCCGATGTGCGAGCCGAGGCGGAACGTCGTGGCTTGTCCGTGGCGAGGAAGCCCGACAGCCATGACATCTGTTTCATTCCGGACGGGGACACCAAGGCGTTCCTGGAGAAGCGGTTGGGGCAGCACCCGGGCGACCTTGTCGATGCGGAAACCGGGGCGGTGCTCGGTCGGCACACCGGCGTGCACGGGTTCACGGTCGGGCAGCGCAAGGGGCTTGGTATCGAGGCGCCCGCGCCAGATGGCCGACCGCGATACGTGCTGTCGCTGGAACCGGTGTCCGGCACGGTCAAGGTCGGCTCCGCGGCAGGCCTGGGAGTGCGGGTGATCGAGGCGGATCGCGCGATCTGGCCCGGTGGCCGGCCACTGCATGGCCCGACCGAATGCGTCGTCCAGGTTCGGGCTCACGGCGGCATCGTCGATGCTGTGGCCGAAGTCGACTCCGATCAGGTGACGGTCCAGCTGCGGGAGCCCTTGCGCGGCGTTGCACCGGGACAGGTCGTCGTTCTCTATCGCCCTGACGCCGTGTCGGGTGATCTGGTCCTCGGGAGCGCGAAGATCTCGGCTACTCGCTGACTTTGTGCAGCGCGAGCACGGGCAACAACAGCCCGTGGCACAGTGCATGCTGCCTTCGCATCGTTCTGTGATGGCCGCTCCAAACGCGTAGTGATCGTGGCTATCCGCCGCCTTCACCGGTGCTGAGGACCGCCAGGCGGGGAATCCGGACGCGGATCGTGGAACGGCGGAACAGAACTCCGTTGGGTTCTTCCGGTCGGGGTGGTGATGGTGAGGCTGTCGTCCGGCGACACCTCATAATGCCAGTCGGCCCGACGTTTCAGCCGACGGTGACGAGGGCAGAAGGTCACCGGCTTCGTCGACGTCGTGTCGGCGCCGGCCTCGCTTCGGGAGCGAGTGTTTTCGATTTTGCAGTTCTGCGCCGGCCTTGTGCAGCCGGGCTGCCTGCATTCTCGATCGCGGACGCGGACGAACTCGTCCATGTCGGGAGTGGGCCGGTAGCGGGTGCCTCCGAGCTCGAGCATCTGCCCACTCAGCGGATCGGTGATGATCCGTCGAAGCGCTGTATCCGGCCCCGCGGCGATACGGCGAGCGAGCGCCGCGGGGATGTGGCCGTGACCTGCCATCTCGACAGGATCGTTGTTGAGGCCGAGGTAGGTAGCGAGGTCCATGTACAGAAAGACTTCTGCGCGTTCCTCACCGCCGCCGTCGTCGTTGAGCAGCAGATCCAGCGCGACGTCGGTTCTCAACTGGTCCAATGTGCGTTCTTCGTCGGGAGTCTTCAGGGCACGCGCGGCCTGGTCGAGCCGAAGATAGGCCGCTGTCGCCTTCTCAGCGGGTGCGTTGTCGATGGACAGGCGTGAAACCCCCGAAGCGCTGTGGTTCAGCACCACACGCCGCTCGGAGCGTCGTCGTGCGCCACGCTGGGCGGCGCCATTGGGGTCCACCTTCGTGGCGGCGTGAGTGGTGGCTTTCCGAACCTGATTGGCGTTTTTACCGGGCAAACGGCTCGCCAAGATCACGTCGACGATAGCCGCGTGCTCATCAGAGAGCCATGAGGTGGCATCCGTGACCTTCATGGCGCGAAAGAGGTCGAGCGTGCCTTCGTCCATCAGTTGCAGCGTGCGCGGCAGCCGGGTAGTGAGAACTTCGGCGGCGGAGATCACCGCGCTCGCATGTTGTTCCGTTATGGACAGGATGGAGGAGAGTTCGGCCACCACGCTCTGGGAGTCCCGGTTGCGCCGATTGAATTCGGCGACGCAGCGGAGTTGCAGAGCCTGTAGCCGGGCTATTTCCGTGTCTGTCTCCTCGACGATCTGCAGAATTGCGTCGTCTTGCATGCGCCGCAGGACGCTGGGGTCCGTGCGGATCATTCGTCGCAGAAAGGCCGAGCTTGCCGGATCTTCGCGTTCTCCTGTGTCCCTGGTGTCGCGCAGGGGTCGCGGTGAAGGTGTCATGTCGGCGACCGTACGCCATGAAGAAGACGAAAAAACGCGAGTGGAAGGAAAAAGTCGGAAAATGGTGCGAACGGTCCGCTCGTGCCATCAATTTATTGACTTGTCGCAGCGGAGAGGTCATCCTGGCCCCGCCCTCTGACACATTGGGCGAATCCCTTGTCCGCGACGGCGAAGGGCAAAATGACATCGGACTTGAGGACGGAGGCCGCATGCCGAGCACGCTTGCCATGCCGGAGCGTTCAGAGCGCGAGCTTGAAACCCGTGTGACTCGCGACAAAACCAAGCCGCTCGTAGAAGCGGTGTGCGTTCACCCGCGAGACGTCCGAGGTCAGCTGCACCAGCGCGCAACCCCGTTGGCGGGATTCCGCGACAGCCCAGCGAATCAGCCTGCCGCCGAGACCGGAACCACGATGGTCGCCGCGGACCCGGACTGCCTCGATTTGGCCACGACGCGCTCCCTTGCGGGCCATACCGGGGATGATCGTCAGCTGAAGCGTTCCGACCGGCTCGTCCTCGACGGCGGCGACGATGAGGAGCTGATTCGGATCGTGTTCGATCTCGTCGAAGGCCCGGAGATACGGAACGAGGTCGTCAACCGAGTCTCGGGTGGCTCCGAGCTGGTCGTCGACGATCATGCGAACGATGGCTTCGACGTCGTCGCGTCGCGCTGGGCGGATCTGCGGATCACTCACGTGGCGAGTATCCCAGTGAACGAGTGAACCCTTGATAGCTGTGTTCGAATCCGAACCGAGCGTAGTAGCCGCTCAGATCTCCCCGCGCGAGCCCGGAATCCAGGTGGAGCCTGGTGCAACCGCGTTTGGTGGCTTCCTTGATCGCCCAGGCCAGCAGTGCGCTCGTCACGCCCCGGCGAGTGGCTCGGACGCCTTCGACGAGCCCTCGTGGCATGCCTTGCCAGGACAAACCCCGGAGTATCGTCAGTTGCGCTGTGCCGACGATGCCGTGATCGTCCTCCGCCACGACCAGCGCGACCCGAGAGTCGGCGTCAAGCAGTTCGAAGGCGTCGAGCAACGGTTGAGCGGGCACCTGGAAGAGCGCGGCGACCGCTGCGATGTCCGCTCGCCGTGCTCGCCTGATGACTTCCATCTCGACCAGTATGCAAGGAAGCCCAAGCCCGTGGCCAAGAGCCGGCTACTCCAGAGGGAAAGACCTACCCGCTCAGGGCGCCGAGTAGTGCCTTACTTCATCGACGTCGTGAGCGGCAAGTTTGCCCTGCGAAACAAGCAGGTCCAGGTGAGCGGCTGTTTCCAGAACGGCGAGCATCTGGTTGAACGCGTCCATTTCGGACAGTTTGCGGCGGCGGCGCGTCCAGCCCAGACGAGAGGCGATCTCGAAGGCTGTGCTCGCACCGGCTAAAGCTTGCCGGCCCATGGTCTCGAGTCGTTGCCGGTGGTGTTCCAGCAACTCGTCGACGCGGGTGTGCACGCTGTCGGTGACCGGGCCGTGCGCGGGCAGCAGCCGTCGGTCGGGCATACCCCGGACGAGCCGCAGCGAGTCGATGTAGTCGTTCAGCGGCAACTCGGCGGGAACAGGCTGGAAGCCGATCGAGGGAGTGATGTGTGGTAGTACGTGGTCACCGGAGAACAGCAGGCCGCCCGCGCCATCGACGAAGACGACGTGTCCGGCGGTGTGTCCCGGCGTGTGGACGATTTCGAGTTCGCGTCCGGGCATGATCGTGCGGCGACCAGGCAGGAGCCACTCGTCCGGCGCTTCCCACAGATCGGCTTCGTGGTGTCGCACGTCGGTGCCGAACAACCGTGCCAACGCTTCCACCACCGCGTCGGCTCCGCAACGGCGGAGAAGGTGGACCTGAGGAGCCATCGGCAGCCGCTCCGGATTGGCGGAGGCTTTCAGAGAGGGTTCTTCTCCCTGGCCCAGCGCGACTTTCATGCCGAACTCGCGGCGGAGGGCCACAGCTTGGGTGTAGTGGTCGCGGTGGACATGCGTCACCAAGAACTCGGTGACATCCGCGAATCCTGCGCCGATTCCCGCCAAAGCGGCGGCAAGCAGTTGCCTGGCCTCGGTCAGTGCCCAGCCCGAGTCGATCAAGGCCAGCTTCGTGCCGTCGGTGACCGCGTAGACGTTGACCGCTCGGAGCGCGTCGTCGGGAAGTGGCAATGGAATCCGGTAGACGCCGGGCGCGACCTCGTAGATCCCGGGCTCCGCCCAGTTCCGGTTGCTGTTGTCGGGCAACGGCTCCACGGCAACCTCCGTCCCGGCAGGACGTCGATGTCCTGACCATTTCTCACCTTGAGCCGTGGGGAGCCCGGTGTCTACCGGGACGTGATGAGACACCGGTCACTCGGAAGCGGTGCCGAATCGGTGCCGTGACGGGGGCGCCGGGCGTGGGATCCGGGTCCGGGCGGCGGCTCCGTGAACTGGGTGGGGGCGGGGCGCTCTGTGGTGATCGGAGCGCTTCGGCCAGAATCAGGGGTCGTGAATCAACCTGTTTGGCCAGTCGCCGCCGCCACCGGGATCGGTTCCATGCCGGGGACCGATCCCGCCGAGGCGGCTGCCGTCGTGTTCGGCGAACTGCCGGGGTTTCCGCACCTCCCGGAACTGCCCGCGCGTGGCGTCGGGGCCGACCTGCTCGGCCGTACGGCGTCGATGCTCGTCGATCTCGCCGTCGAGGTGGTACCGAGCGGCTACCGTGTCGCCGCCAGGCCCGGCCACGACCATCGGCGCGGTACCGATCTGCTTCGCTGGGATCTGGACGCGCTCCAGGAGGCTCGAGAGAAAGCCGGTGCCGCACCACCGGTGATCAAGGCTCAGCTCGCCGGGCCATGGACGCTCGGAGCGGGCATCGAACTCGCTCGTGGTCACCGTGTGCTCACTGATCGTGGCGCCCTTCGGGACTTCGTGTCGTCCATGCTCGAAGGGCTAACCGGACACGTCGCCGAGATCACCGCACGCACCGGTGCCCCCGTTGTCGTGCAGTTCGACGAGCCGTCATTGCCGGCTGTCCTTGCCGGGGGACTGCCGACTCCCTCCGGCTACGGCAACGTTCCGGCTGTGCCCGAGCCGGAGGCCCGCGACCTGCTGTCGACGGTTGTCGAAGGTGCCGCGAAGATCACGGGGCAGCCCGTAATCGTGCATTGCTGCGCGGCGCGGCCGCCGCTCGCGCTGCTGCGCGCGGCGGGGGCCGCGGCCATCGCCTTCGACCTATCCGCCGTCGATGAAACATCGGCCTCGTTGCTCGACGAGATCGGAGAGACGTGGGACAGCGGCGCTACCTTCTTCCTCGGACTTGTTCCCACCACTGATCCCGGCACTCGGCCCGGCCTGCGTGACGTCGCGGAGCCTGCGCTCGAACTGGTCGACAGGCTCGGATTCAACCGCGGCGTTCTCGCCGAACGTGCTGTGCCGACTCCGGCCTGTGGTCTTGCGGGAGCCACCACCGAGTGGATGCGTCGCGCCCTTTCCCTCACCCGTGATCTCGGCAGGGCATTCGCCGAACCGCCCGAGACCTGGTGAACGGCAGACGGCGGCCCGGCCGGACGCGTAGCGTGTCGGGGAATCCGATCGAACGAGGACTCTTCGAGACATGCGCTTGTTCCGCCGCCGTCGTAGCGAAACCGCTGAGCCGCCCGACCCACGCACGGCGTGGCCAGACCAGCCGATCCCGGACGACGCCGGAGCGGCGGCCGAGGAGTTCTGGCGCGGATGGTTCGAGTTGCTGCCCCAGGTCAGCGCCGCGCTGGGGGATCAGGAGCCGCACCGCGTCGAGCACGACCTGTGTCAACTGGTCGAGGCGCTGCACCCGCGACTGCACTTCTCCCTCGAACGTGGACAGCGGGCGATCTACGCGCTGGTGGTCACCGGCCAAGAGGATCCCGAACTACGGCCTTACACCGATGCGTGGAAGGCCGCCGCGCCGCCCGACGACACGATCTGGGAGTACCACGACTCCGTGCCGCCGGTCCCCGATCCGAGCGGGGTGACGGTCAACTTGGGTGAGCACCAGATCTCGCTCGCCGACGTCCGGGTAGCTGCTCAGGTCGACGAATCCGCCGCGGTCGTCGACGTCGCTGTCTTCCACCCGGCCTTCGCCGAACTCGACGCCGGAGCGCGGACCACGATGACGTTCCTGCCGCTCGATGCCACGCTCGGTGAGCGTGTCGCCGCGGAACGGCTACGTCGTGTCGAGACCGCGGAGGCCGAGCCCGAGGCCGCCATCACCCTCCTCGAACTCCGTGACCTGGTCCGAACGCTGAGCAGCCAGCCGGGCGAGAATGTCGGTGGCTCCGGCTAGGGTTACTACCCGTGAGCACCGAGCTTCCCCAGGACCAGATCACCGACCAGGCCGCCCCGGACGCCGCGGAGGACGTCACGGAGGTTCCGGCCGAGGTCCGTGAGCGGCATGCCGCGCTCGCCGAAGAGGTTCGCGGCCACCAGTTCCGGTATTACGTGCTGGACGCTCCCATCGTCTCCGATGGCCAGTTCGACGAGTTGCTCGCCGAACTGCAGCGGATCGAGGACGCTCATCCCGGCCTGGTCACGCCCGACTCACCGACCCAGAACGTCGGCGGCACGTTTTCCACGGAGTTCGTGGCACACGACCATCTCGAGCGCATGCTCAGTCTCGACAACGTCTTCGACACCGACGAGTTCCTCGCCTGGGTCGAGCGGGTGGAGAAAGAGATCGGGAGTACCGAGTACCTCGCCGAGCTGAAGATCGACGGTCTCGCCGTGAACCTGCTGTACGAGAACGGTCATCTCACCCGTGCGCTCACACGGGGTGACGGGCACACCGGCGAGGACGTGACGCTGAACGTGCGCACGCTCGAGCAGGTCCCGGAAACGCTTACCGGCACCGAGCAGTTCCCGGTTCCGGCACTGGTCGAGATCCGCGGAGAGGTGTTCTTCCGGGTCGAGGACTTCCTCGAGCTCAACGCGAAGATGGTTGAGGCGGGAAAACCGCCGTACGCGAACCCGCGCAACACGGCGGCGGGATCGCTACGACAGAAGGATCCACGGATCACGCGGGAGCGGCGGCTGCGGCTGATCTGCCACGGGCTGGGCCGTCGCGAAGGCTTCGAACCCGGGCGCCAGTCCGAGGCATATGAGGCATTGGCCGCGTGGGGGCTCCCGGTTTCACCGCACAGCAAGGTCCTGCGGTCGGCGAAGGAACTCACCGATCACATCACCTACTGGGGCGAGCACCGGCACGACGCCGAGCACGAGATCGACGGAGTCGTGATCAAGGTCGACCAGGTTTCACTGCAGCGCAGGCTGGGCACGACGTCGCGGGCGCCACGGTGGGCGATCGCCTACAAGTACCCGCCGGAAGAAGCCATCACGACGTTGCTCGACATCCAGGTCGGTGTCGGCCGCACCGGCCGGGTCACGCCGTTCGCGGTGACCGAACCGGTCAAGGTCGCCGGTTCGACGGTGGCCAGGGCGACGCTGCACAACCAGGAAGAGGTCAAACGCAAGGGCGTGCTGATCGGCGACCGGATCGTGCTCCGGAAGGCCGGCGACGTCATCCCCGAGGTGCTCGGACCGGTCGTGGAGGCTCGTACCGGTGAAGAACGTGAGTTCGTCATGCCCACCGAATGCCCGGAGTGCGGCACCGAGCTGGCGTACCAAAAAGAGGGCGATATCGACATCCGTTGCCCGAACACCCGGTTCTGCCCGGCACAGCTGCGGGAACGGCTGTTCCACCTGGCGGGGCGAGGTGCCTTCGACATCGAGGTGCTCGGTTACGAGGCCGCGGTGGCGCTGCTCGACGCGCGTGTCGTCGCGGACGAAGGCGATGTGTTCGACCTCGACGAGGAGAGCCTGGCCGAGGTCGAGCTCTTCCGCACGAAGGCAGGGGAGCTGTCGGCCAACGCACGCAAGCTGCTGGCGAACCTCGACGCGGCCAAGGACCGGCCGTTGTGGAAGGTGATCGTCGCACTGTCGATCCGGCACGTCGGGCCGACCGCAGCGCAGGCGCTGGCCAGGGAATTCGGTTCGCTGGAGCGGATCGAGCAGGCCAGCGAGGAGGAGTTGTCCGCGGTCGACGGCGTCGGTCCGACCATCGCGCAAGCCACCCGGGAGTGGTTCGAGGTCGGTTGGCACCGCGAGATCGTCGAAAAATGGCGACGCGCCGGGGTGCGGATGGAGGAGGAGCGTGACGAGTCCATCCCGCGCACTCTGGAAGGGCTTTCCATCGTCGTCACCGGTTCGCTCGACACCTTCTCGCGCGACGAGGCCAAGGAAGTGATCATGGCTCGCGGCGGCAAGGCGGCCGGCTCGGTGTCCAAGAAGACCGCGTTCGTCGTGGTCGGGGACGCGCCCGGTTCGAAGTACGACAAGGCTGTCCAGCTCAAGGTTCCGGTGCTCGACGAGGCAGGTTTCCAGGTGCTGCTCGACTGCGGCCCGGACGCGGCCGTGGAGGTGGCGTTGCCGACGGACGGCGACGAGGCTGGGAGCGGAACAGGGGAGGCGAAAAGCGATGAGTGACGTCGAGATCCGCGCACCGCGCCGGGACGAGTTCGGCGCGGTGGGTGAACTCACCGTGGCGGCGTACCGGGACGACGGCTACCTCGGTGTCGAGCCGCGTTACGAGGCAGATCTGCGGGACGTCGAGGGCCGCGCCGCCCACAGTGAGCTGCTGGTCGCCGTGGACGGTGCCGGGGCTCTGCTGGGCTCGGTCGTCATCGTGCACCCGGACACCGAGCTTGCCGAGGTGTCCCGTACCGGCGAGCTGGAGTTCCGCATGCTCGCCGTCGCCTCAGCTGCACGAGGCCGGGGCATCGGCGAAGCGCTGACCAGAGCCGTCGTGGAGCGCGCACGGGAGCTCGGGCGTACCAGGGTGGTGCTGAGCAGCCAGGCCGGGATGAAAGCAGCGCATCGCCTCTACGACCGAATCGGGTTCACGAGGCTTCCCGAGCGCGACTGGCAGCCTCTCCCACACGTCACGCTCGTCGCGTATGGGCTGACGCTGTGAAGAGACTCACGCGGCGGCGATAGCAAAGGTCCCTTGCTGTCAGCCGTCCAGCACGACCGCGACGATCCCGGCGAAATGCGCGAGCCGGGCGACCTCGGCGGCACGGAAGTTCGGGCCGCCGGGGCGGGCCACGAGCAGCGCCTTGCCGGGCTTGCCCAACGGCGTGGCGGCGAGTTCGGTGCCCAGTTCCTTCCAGGTCTCCGGCACCCAGGTGTCCTCGCCGTCCAGGACTGTCGCGCGTTCGAGCGGCAGCCACGGGAGGTCTGTGATGGGTGTCTCGGGCGCCGCGCTGGACGAGGACAGGCGTCGTGCGCCCGCGTCGGTGTGTTCGACGACGACGGCCCAGCCTGCCCGGATGATTCTCGGCACACCCTCGGCGAGGATCTCCAGCCCGGACTTCGGCTGCGCGGCGATGTCTTCGACGAGTTCCAGTTCGCGATGTGTGTCCAGCACACCCGCGTAGGGGCGGACGGCGTCCACCGCGACGCCTTCGACGCTCTCCGCGGCGGTGATCAGGGCGTCCGGCAGACGGCCCGACGGCAGTTCGACCACCAGGTCGTCGACGGCGACGCCGTTGCCGCGTTCGACCACGTCCACGCTGAGGATGTCGGCGCCGACCGTGCCGAGCGCCGTGGCCACCGCACCCAGGGTTCCCGGACTGTCCGGAAGCAGGACCCGGATCAGGAACGACACCACGCGCCCCTCTCACCTCTGGCGTTCCAGCCTCGCCGTGGAACGCGTTTGCCGGGCGCCGATTGTGACAGACGGGACCGCGGACCGGGACCCGCTGTCCGCCGAGCGGGATTTCCGCCCATGGCCTGCCCGGCATAACCCAGTCGAGTCCGCCGACGCCGTCACCATAGACTTGCAGCTTCCGAGAGAACCCGCACAGCACAACCCGGGAGTCACCCGCGTGCCCAACATTTCCCGAGACGAGGTCGCGCACCTCGCGAAGCTGGCCAGGCTGGCCGTGACCGACGACGAACTCGACGTCTTCGCCGGCCAGCTGGACCAGATCCTGGACTCGGTGGCCAAGGTGAGCGAGGTCGCCGCCGAGGACGTCCCGCCGACCTCGCACGCCGTGCCGCTGACGAACGTCTTCCGTGACGACGTCGTCCGTCCCGGGTTGAGCCAGCAGCAGGCGCTGGCCGGTGCGCCGGCCGCCGAAGAGGGCCGTTTCCGGGTGCCGCGGATCCTGGGGGAAGAGCAGTGACGGACACCGAGCTGATCAAGAAGACCGCCGCCGACCTCGCCGGGCTGATCCACCGTCGCGAGGTGTCGGCCGCCGAGGTCACGCGGGCCCACCTGGACCGCATCGCCGAGGTCGACGACCACGTCCACGCGTTCCTGCACGTGGACACCGAGGGCGCGCTCGCCGCGGCCGACCAGGTCGACGAGGACGTCGCCAACGGGACGCCCGTTTCGCCGCTGGCCGGGGTCCCGCTCGCGCTCAAGGACGTGCTGACCACCAAGGGCATCCCGACGACCTGCGGGTCCCGCACGCTCGAGGGCTGGCTCCCTCCGTACGACGCCACCGTGACGCGCAAGCTGCGCGAGGCCGGCGTCGTGGTGCTGGGCAAGACCAATATGGACGAGTTCGCCATGGGCTCGTCCACCGAGAACTCGGCCTTCGGCCCGACCCACAACCCGTGGGACCACGCCCGTATCCCGGGTGGCTCCGGCGGCGGTTCGTCGGCGTCGATCGCGGCGTTCGAGGCCGCGCTGGCCATCGGCACCGACACCGGTGGTTCGATCCGCCAGCCGGGCGCGGTGACCGGGACTGTCGGGGTCAAGCCGACCTACGGCGGTGTCTCCCGCTACGGCCTGGTGGCTTTCTCGTCGTCCCTGGACCAGGCCGGTCCGTGTGCTCGCACCGTCCTCGACGCGGCGTTGCTGCACGAGGTCATCGCCGGATACGACCCGCTGGACTCGACGTCCATCGACGCGCCGGTGCCCGCGGTGGTGGCCGCGGCCCGCGAGGGGATGAACGGTGACCTCAAGGGTGTGCGGGTCGGCGTGGTGAAGGAGTTCGGCGGCGACGGCTATCAGCCGGGTGTGCTGCGGTCCTTCGAGGCCGCGGTCGAGCAGCTGCGCGCGCTCGGCGCCGAGGTGGTCGAGGTCTCCTGCCCGCACTTCACCTACGCGCTGCCCGCTTACTACCTGATCGCGCCGAGCGAGTGCTCCTCGAACCTCGCCCGGTTCGACGCGATGCGCTACGGCCTGCGTGTCGCCGACGACGGCACGCACAGTGCCGAAGAGGTCATGGCGCTGACCCGCGAAAAGGGGTTCGGCGCGGAGGTCAAGCGACGCATCATCCTCGGCACCTACGCGCTGTCGTCCGGTTACTACGACGCTTACTACGGATCGGCGCAGAAGGTCCGCACGCTCATCACGCGCGACTTCGACAACGCGTTCGAGAAGGTGGACGTGCTCGTTTCGCCGACAACGCCGACCACAGCGTTCAAGATCGGTGAGCGCGTCGACGACCCGATGGCGATGTACCTGTCGGACATCTGCTCCATCCCGTCCAACCTGGCGGGCAACGCCGCCATGAGTGTCCCGAGTGGACTGTCCCATGAGGACGGTCTGCCGGTCGGCCTGCAGATCATGGCCCCGGCGCTCGCCGACGACCGGCTCTACCGCGTCGGCGCCGCCTACGAGGTCGCGCGTGACGCCGCGGCTGGAGGATCGCTGGTACACCAGGTGCCCGAGCTGGGAAGGAAGGCCTGATGACTGCCGTGGCCGAGCTGATGGACTACGCCGAGGTCGTCACCCGGTTCGACCCGGTGCTCGGGCTCGAGGTGCACGTCGAGCTCAACACCAGGACCAAGATGTTCTGTGGCTGCGCGAACGTCTTCGGCGGTGAGCCGAACACGAACGTCTGCCCGACCTGCCTCGGCCTGCCCGGCGCGCTGCCGGCGGTCAACGGCAAGGCTGTCGAGGGTGCGATCCGCATCGGCCTCGCGCTGAACTGCGAGATCGCGGAATGGTGCCGGTTCGCCCGGAAGAACTACTTCTATCCGGACATGCCGAAGAACTTCCAGACCTCGCAGTACGACGAGCCGATCGCCTTCGACGGCTATCTCGACGTCACCCTCGACGACGGCGAGGTCGTGCGGGTCGACATCGAGCGCGCGCACATGGAGGAGGACACCGGCAAGTCGCTGCACGTCGGCGGCGCGACCGGCCGGATTCACGGTGCCGAGCACTCGCTGCTGGACTACAACCGGGCCGGGGTGCCGCTGATCGAGATCGTCACCAAGCCGATCGTCGGCACCGGCGAGCGGGCACCCGAGGTCGCCCGCGCGTATGTGACGGCGCTGCGTGACCTGCTGCGCGCGCTGGGCGTGTCGGACGTCCGGATGGACCAGGGCTCGCTGCGGTGCGACGCGAACGTCTCGCTGATGGCCAAGGACGCCGCCGAGTTCGGCACGCGGACCGAGACCAAGAACGTCAACTCGCTGCGCAGCGTCGAACGCGCCGTCCGCTACGAGATGACGCGGCAGGGCGCGATCCTCGCCGAGGGCGGGAAGATCAAGCAGGAGACCCGGCACTTCCAGGAGGCCGACGGCACGACGTCGCCGGGGCGCACCAAGGAGACCGCCGAGGACTACCGGTACTTCCCGGAGCCCGACCTCGTCCCGATCGCGCCCTCGCGCGAATGGGTCGAGGAGCTGCGCGCCACCTTGCCGGAGATGCCTTCCGAGCGGCGCAAGCGGATCCAGGCCGAGTGGAACCTGACCGACGAGGCCCTGCGTGACCTGCTCAACGTCGGCGCGGTCGAACTCGTCGCCGCCACGGTCGAGGCGGGGGCGGCGCCGGACGAGGCTCGCAGCTGGTGGGTCAACACGCTGGCGCAGGAGGCCAACGCTCGCGAGGTCGAACTCGGCGATCTGGCCATCACGCCGGCCCAGGTGGCCGAGGTGATCACGCTGGTCAACTCCGGCGAGCTGACGAACAAGCTGGCCAAGGAGGTCGTCCAGGGCGTGCTCGCCGGCGAGGGCGAACCGCGCGAGGTCGTGGACAAGCGCGGCTTGAAGGTCGTCTCCGACGACTCGGCGCTGCTCGCCGCCATCGACGAGGCGCTGGCGGCGCAGCCGGACATCGCCGAGAAGATCCGCGGCGGCAAGGTCGCCGCGGCGGGCGCGATCGTCGGCGCGGTCATGAAGGCCACGAAGGGACAGGCCGACGCCAAGCGCGTCCGGGAACTGATCATCGAGCGCGTCGGTTCCTGAGGGGCCTGAGTGTCCTTCTCGGTCAAGCGCGTCACGTGGCGCGAGTGGCTCGGCCTCGTCGCCGGGCTGCTCGCGCTCGTGGCGACCTTCCTGCCGTGGACCACACTGAGCACCAGCCGTCCCGACGTCGAGGACGCGCTGAAATCGCTGCCCCACGACGACGTTGTGCGTGACGCGTGGAACTCGGACTTCTTCTCCTGGTTCCCGCCGCTCCTCCTGCTCGCCGCCGGGTTGGCGGTGGCACTGTTCGGGCAGATCCGTAAGGTCCGGATCAGCGGCCTTCCCCAGCTGTGGCTCGTTGCCGTCGCCGCGGTGCTGGTGCTCATGCTCATCGGCTGGGTGACGAACGACTGGCAGTTCACCGCCGACCAGCGGGGGCTCTTCGACGCCGGGGGCATCGTCATCGGCCTCGGCTACGGCCGTTATCTCGGCCTCGTCGCGGCGCTCGTGTCCTTCGTCGTTTCGATTCTCGATATCCGCGCGGCACGGGCGGAGAGCAGGATGCCTCGCCGTCGCTGACCCATTGTGGTGGTCGGGATACGACAATGGCCGTAATCTGAGAAAGCGCTTTCTCAGGAGGCTCTCAGCGCGTTCCGGCAGCCGGGAAGTTTCCGGGACGCGGGCCCGGCCGTCCGTAGGGTGAACGGTTGGTCCAGTCGCGCCGTCGTCGCCGAACGGAAAGGCGGAAAATGATGAACCAGCCCGAACTGGGTGTCCTGCTCAACGGGGTCACCGGCCGGATGGGCTACCGGCAACATCTGCTGCGGTCGGTGCTGGCCATCCGGGAGCAAGGCGGTGTGGAACTTCCCGATGGATCCCGTGTGCGGCTGGTGCCTGTTCTCGCGGGACGCAATGCGGCGAAGCTGGCGGAAATGGCCGAGCGGCACGGAGTGGATCGGTGGACGACCGATCTCGACACCGCGCTTTCCGACCCGGACGTGCACATCTACTTCGACGCGCAGTTGACATCGGCCAGGGAACCGTGGGTGCGCAAAGCGATCGCCGCGGGCAAGCACGTATACGCCGAGAAGCCGCTCGCGGAATCATTGCCGCACGCGGTGGAGCTGGCGGGGCTGGCCCGCGAAGCGGGGATCTGCCACGGCGTGGTGCACGACAAGCTCTTCCTGCCCGGACTGCGGAAGCTGCGGAGGCTGATCGACGGCGGATTCTTCGGCCGGATCCTGTCCGTCCGCGGGGAGTTCGGGTACTGGGTGTTCGAGGGCGACTGGCAGTCCGCGCAGCGTCCGAGCTGGAACTACCGGGCCGCGGGCGGCGGCGGGATCGTGCTCGACATGTTCTGCCATTGGAGTTACCTGCTGGAAAACCTGTTCGGCCGAGTCACCGCGGTGACCGCGAAGGCCACAACGCACATTCCACGACGTTGGGACGAACAAGGCGAGCCTTACGCCGCCACGGCCGACGACGCCGCGTACGGGATTTTCGAGCTCGAGCCGGGCACGATCGCGCAGATCAACTCGTCCTGGTGCACCCGCGTCTTCCGGGACGAGCTGGTCGAGTTCCAGGTCGACGGCACCGAGGGAAGCGCTGTCGCCGGATTACGGCGATGCCGTGTCCAGCACCGGTCGGCGACGCCGAAACCGGTGTGGAACCCGGACGTCCCGGCGACCGAACGTTTCCGTGACCAGTGGTCCGAAGTGCCGGACAACGGCGAGTTCGACAACGGGTTCAAGGCTCAGTGGGAAGAGTTCGTCCGTGACGTCGCCGCGGAACGGCCACACCGCTACGACTTCTTCGCCGCGGCCCGTGGCCTCCAACTGGCCGAAGCGGGACTGACCTCGTCGGCGGAAGGCCGCCGCGTCGAGCTGAAACCGCTCTGACCAGGCCGGGGCTAATCCTTGCCCTGGCCGCCGTTGACCGACGCCGGGGTGATGATCACGACCCGGTCGTCACTGGACACGGGGTTCCCGCCGTCCTTGTTGACTGTTCCGGCGACGGCGATCTGCGGGTTGATCATGCTCATCCCGGCCAGTTTGCCGTAGGTGAGCGGCGGCTTCCCGGTCTTGCCGTCGAGGGTCACCGACGGCTTGCCGCCGACCGAGCCGTCGGGCTTGACCGGGAGGTTCTGCATGTTCCCCGCGCCCGACGTCGCGATGGCGAGGAAGCCGTTCGCGTCCACGAAGTCGGCACAGCCGGCGACGCCGGGCTTGTCCGGCCACGACCACGCGGGCGCGGTGAGCGACTGGCCGGGCTGCAGGCGGTAGATGACGTCCTTGTCACCGAGGCGATCGGTGGCCCACAGGCGCCCGCCGTCGGCCGACGAGCACAGCCCGCCCGGCGCGTGCAGGCCGCTGGCGAACATGGCGGTACCGGTCGGGTTGCCCGGCGCGGCCTTCCCGGAGGTGTCGATGCGCAGCACCTTCCCGGCGAGCGAGTTCGGGTCGGCCGCGGCCGCCGCGTTGCCCGCGTCCCCGGTGGCGACGAGCAGCGCGCCCTTGCCATCCGGGAGCAACGCGCCGCGGTTTCCGGTCGCGCCCTTCGGGATTCCGGTCAGTACCGGCTTCGGCGCCTGGCCCCTGGCGAACCGCACCACGCGGTTGTCCGACGGCGTCGTGACGTAGGCGAAGACGAGTTGGTCTTCGGCATAACCCGGCGACAGCGCCAGCCCGGTCAGGCCACCGTCACCGGCGGCGTCGACGTCGAGTTTCGCGAAGTCCGCGGCGCTCTTGCCCGCACTGGCCAGGAGTACCCGGCCGGATTTCCGCTCCCCGGCCAGCGCGCTGGGGGCGGATCCGTCCCCAGGCAGCCCCGCGACCGCGGAAACCGTGTCCAGACAGGTCGCGAGAACCGCCTTGTCGAAGTCCTTGCAGCCCTGCGGTGGCGGGACGGGTGTCGGCTGTCCCGGCTGGCCCTTTTCGTTCTTGTCGCCGGCCCCGCCGGGCCCCTGGATCGACGGAGGAGCTTCGGGGCTGGGGCGTGGTGCGGGGGTGAACGTCTGTCCCGCGCCGGTGCCCGGCCCATCGAACCGGGCGCAGCCGGAGAGCAGCAGACCGCCGCAGGCCAGCAAAGCCAGCGGCGAAGACCACATCCGCCGGAACCGGGTACGCACGATTACCAAGCCTAGGTGGCGATACGTGAGCCACAGGTAAGCGGTAGGCGTATAACGTGGTGATCATGAGCCTTACGGTGCTGGTCCCCGACGACGAAGGCGTGGCAGTGCTTTCCGAGGTAGCCAGGGTGCGGGCGGTGCGCTATCTGTGGGGCGAGCCGACACCGCCCGAGGCGGCCGATGCCGAAGTCCTCATTCCCGGCAGACACCGTGCCGGTCCCGAGCTGTGGGGCGAGGTGCCGAACGTCAAGCTCATCCAGCTGCTCACGGCAGGCGCGGAGGACTGGGTCGGCAAGGTCCCCGACGGCGTGCTGCTGTCCACCTGCCGTGGCGCACATGGCGGCAGCACGGCCGAATGGGTGGTCGCGGTCCTGTTGTCGATTTATCGCGAGCTCGACGTCTTCGCCGCCGGACAGCGCGAAGGGCGGTGGGACCGGCAGACCACCGACACGCTGCAGGGCAAGCGCGCGCTGATTGTCGGTGCGGGCGATCTCGGGCAGCACCTGCGCCGCCGGCTCGAACCGTTCGACGTCCGCTGCACGATGGTCGGCATGTCGGCGCGCGAGGGCGTCCACGGTGTCCACGAGCTGCCCGATCTGCTCGGCTTGCACGACGTGGTCGTGCTGATGGTCCCGCTGACCTCGCGTACCCGGGGAATGGTGGACGAGGAGTTCCTGGCGGCGATGACGGACGGCGCGGTGCTGGTCAACGTCTCCCGTGGCTCCGTGGTGGCGACGGACGCGCTCGTCGCCGAGCTGGCGACGGGCCGGTTGCGTGCCGCGCTCGACGTCACCGATCCGGAGCCGCCGCCCGCCGATCACTCGCTCTGGAAGGTGCCGGGACTGCTGCTGACCCCGCATGTGGGCGGCGCGGTGCGCGGTGGCCGTAGCCGCTCCTACGCGGTGGCGGCGGCGGAGATCGCGCGGTATGCCGGGGGTGAACTGCCGAACAATCTCGTCCGAGGGGAGTACTGACCGGCGATCCGGGTCGCGGGAGTGTGACGTATCCCCTAACCTGCGCGCGTGAGCAGTGAAGCTGACGACTACCAGAACACCAGTATCTTGTCCGGCGTGGAGGACACTGACGACGAATCGCGTTCGGGCGGGTCCGATCTGGGGCTGCTGGTACTCCGGCTCGCTCTCGGCGTGATCATGGGTGCCCACGGGCTGCAGCACTTGTTCGGCCTCTTCGGCGGTCCGGGCATCGGCGGGTTCGCGCGGGCGCTCGAGATGTTCGGCTACCACAAACAGACGACGCTGCTTTCGTGGATCACCGGGATCACGGAGGTCGGCGGTGCCGTGCTCGTGGTCGCCGGGCTGTTCACCTGGCTGGGTGCCGCGGGGCTGCTCGGGGTGGCCGCCAACATCGTGTACGCGAAGTTCCACGGCGGGTTCTTCCAAGGCCAGGGGCAGGGCTTCGAGTTCGAGCTGCTGCTGGGCGCCGTCGCGCTGGCGCTGCTCTTCACCGGCTCCGGCCGGTTCGCGCTGGACCGCAACACCCCGTGGCGCAAGCGGCCGTTCCCGTTCGCCGTCGGCGGCGTGCTGCTGGCGGCGGCCGCGTCGGTCGTCGTCATCGTGCTGACCCGTTAGCCCAGGTCAGGGGCCGTTGCCGAATTTCGGCGACGGCTTGTTCGTCATGCCGGGCCGTCGAGGACCTTCGCGAGCATCATGCGGCCGTGGGCCTCGAACGCCGGGTCTTCGTGTTCGTGTGCCCAGACGATGGTGCTGACCGCGGAGTAGGCGTTGTAGGTCCGGAACAGCGCGAGGTCCGCGGCGGAGGGACGGCGGCCGTAGCCGGCGAGGAACGCCTCGCGCAGGTCCGGCCGGGTGACCCACTCGTCGAAGTGGAGCCGGTACAGATCGGCCATCCACACATCGCGTTCGACGCGGCCGAGGTCGATGAAGCGGACCACCCCGACGTCGTCGATCAGCCAGTTTCTCGGCTGGTTGTCCCGATGGCACGGCACCACCTCGGGCGGTGGCAGCGCGACGAGCTCCCGCAACGCCCGGCCGGTGAACGCCACACCCTCGGCGGGCACCAGCCCGTCGGCCCGGGAGACGACGTCCTCGAACTTGCGCAGCAGCCGCGCGCCGAACTCCGGATCGGCTTCCGGCGGGGCGACTTCGTGCAGACGCCGGGTGAGCGCCCCCGCCTGGAAGTGGACGTCGGGGGAGAGCTCGTCTGGGTGCCCGAACAGGAGCTCACCGGGCAGCCGGGAGAGCAGCAACAGCCGCAGCTCGTCATCGTGGTGGATCAGCTCGGGGACGTAGCCGTTCAACGGCGATGCCCAGCTCAGGTAGGCGTCGCGCTCCCGCACGTAGTTCCGCTCCTGGCGGATGGTTTTCGCGATCCACTCGCGCCCGTCGGCTCCGCGAAGCGCGAGGACCGTGGCCTCGCCGTGTGGCCACGAAAGGTCCGCGACGACGTCGCAAGGGCCGACTACCCGGGCGCAGCGCTCGGCGACCTCCGAGAACACCGTGGTCACTCGATCATCGTAGGCCGCCGAGCGAGCCGTTCTACTTGTTCGGGTCGCGGACGGCGCCGGTGTCGGCCGAGGTCGCCATCCGGGCATAGGCCCGTAGCGCGGCGGTGATCGGGCGCTGCCGCTCCTTCGGCTGCCACGGCCGTTCCGAGGCCTCCATCTTCGAGCGCCGCTCGGCCAGCACCTCGGCGTCGACGAGCAGTTCGAGCCGGCGCTCGTGGACGTCCAGCAGGATCCGGTCGCCGTTCTCGACGAGCCCGATCAGGCCCCCGGCGGCGGCCTCCGGCGAGATGTGCCCGACCGAGATGCCCGACGAGCCGCCGGAGAAGCGGCCGTCGGTGATCAGCGCGCACTTCTTGCCGAGCCCGGAGCCCTTGAGGAACGCCGTCGGGTGCAGCATCTCCTGCATGCCCGGCCCGCCCGCGGGGCCTTCGTAGCGGATCACCAGCACCTCGCCGGGCTGGATCTCCTTCTTGAGGATCGCGGAGACGGCTTCCTCCTGGCTCTCCAGCACCCGGGCGGGGCCTTCGAAGTGCCACAGGTCCTCGTCGATGCCCGCGGACTTGATCACCGCGCCGTTCTCGGCGAGGTTGCCGCGCAGGATCGCGAGTCCGCCGTCCTTGGTGTAGGCGTGCTCGACGTCGCGGATGCAGCCATCGGCCGCGTCGGTGTCCAAAGAGGACCAGCGGGCGTCGGTGGAGAACGCCTTCGTGGTCCGCACCCCGCCGGGTGCCGCGTGGAACAGCTCCAGTGCGGCCGCCGACGGATCCTTCGCGCGGATGTCCCACTCGGCCAGCCACGACTCGAGGTCCGGCGAGTGCACCGAGTGGACGTCGGTGTGCAGGAGCCCGCCGCGGTACAGCTCACCGAGGATCGCCGGGATTCCGCCCGCGCGGTGGACGTCCTCCATGTGGTAGTCGGAGTTCGGCGCGACCTTGGACAGGCAGGGCACGCGTCGCCCGATTTCGTCGATGTCGGTGATGGTGAAGCCGACCTCGCCCTCCTGCGCGGCGGCGAGGATGTGCAGCACGGTGTTCGTCGAACCGCCCATGGCCATGTCGAGCGCCATCGCGTTCTCGAACGCCTTCTTCGTCGCGATCGAGCGGGGGAGGACCGAGTCGTCGTCCTCGCCGTACCAGCGCTTGCACAGGTCGACGACCGTGCGTCCGGCGTTCTCGAACAGGGCGCGCCGCGCGGCGTGCGTCGCCAAGGTGGAGCCGTTCCCCGGCAGCGAGAGGCCGAGCGCCTCGGTCAGGCAGTTCATCGAGTTCGCGGTGAACATGCCCGAACAGGAACCGCAGGTCGGACACGCGGACCGCTCGACGATCCCCAGCCCGTCCTCGTCGACCTCGCTGTTCGCCGACGCCGCGATCGCGGTGATCAGGTCGGTGGGTGCCTGCGCGACCCCGCCGACCACGACCGCCTTCCCGGCCTCCATCGGCCCGCCGGAGACGAACACGGTCGGGATGTTCAGCCGCATCGCGGCGTTGAGCATGCCGGGGGTGATCTTGTCACAGTTGGAGATGCACACCAGCGCGTCGGCCTGGTGGGCGTTGACCATGTACTCCACCGAGTCCGCGATGATCTCGCGCGAGGGCAGCGAGTACAGCATCCCGGAGTGGCCCATGGCGATCCCGTCGTCGACGGCGATCGTGTGGAACTCACGCGCGACGCCGCCCGCTTCGGCCACCGCCTCGGCCACGATCTCGCCGAGGTCCTTGAGGTGCACGTGCCCCGGCACGAACTGGGTGTACGAGTTGGCGATGGCCACGATCGGCTTGCCGAAGTCGCTGTCGGTCATCCCGGTGGCCCGCCACAGCGAGCGCGCGCCCGCCGCGTTGCGGCCGTGGGTGGTGGTCCGGGAACGGAGTTGAGGCACGGCGTTCTCCCAGGTGGAGGTGGATGGACCAGCAGGGGGTTCGGGAGGCCCGCAAAACTGGTCCTACCAATTCTACTCCTGGGTCGCCGCCCCGGAAGGGCCGGTCTCGGTCGGCTTGTCCGCGGCGGGCTTTCCGGGCGACGGCTCTTCGTTGTCGAGCAGTCCGCTCGGGTCGGCCACCAGGCCCTCGCTGACCAGCGACAACACCGGGAGATGCCGGGTGCGCACGGTCGGCAGCGTGACCTGGGTGTCGTCCTTCAGGACGGCACGCACCCGCGCCTTCTTCGTGATCGCGAGGCCCTTCAGCGACGACCACGGAATGTCGCGCTTGCCGAACATCGTGCGGATCGCCAGCCCCTGCCGGGTGGCCACCGTGCGGGTCCGGAGCACGAAGACGAACAACGCGATCGGGGCGAGGTAGAGGAACTCGAGCCCGGGGATCTCGCCCAGTGCGATAGGGGTCACACACACGGTGAGAAGGGCGATCGCCGCGTACGCGGTGCCCGGGATCTTGAAGACGGCCGTCCGGCCCTCGTCTGCCTGGTTGCGCTGCTCTTTTTCGGCCACGACCAAGATGGTGCACGCCCGCGCGCGAGGGCTCGAAAGCGGGTGCCGGGCACCGCCGGGACGTCCACCATGCGGAACGTCCGTCCCGCAGAGTTGACACCTCGCCCGAGGGCGGATTACGGTCTGCCACGTGACAACGCAGACCGGCCTCGTACTTCCCAAGCGCGTCGACGCTTAGGAAGTCTCCGCTGCGTCGACGCGCGACCCTCGTGCGACCAATCGGTCGGCGGGGGTTTTTTGTGTTTGGACACAGCGTGTTCAAACACAGCCATGTTCCGACGCAGCGTGGCCCGGAGCCAGTTCCACCCCCGCAGCACTACCCGAACGAGTGACACACCGAGACCCACGAGGCAGAGACCGATGACCAGTGCCACCTCGCGCAGCGACGCGAAGCCCGGGCCCACAGCGCCCGGTGTCCCAGGAGCACGTCCGAAGCCGGCACCGCCGGCGGGAACCCCGGTAAGGGTCACGGGCGCCCAGTCGCTCGTGCGCTCGCTCGAAGCGGTCGGCGCCGAAGTCGTGTTCGGCATTCCGGGCGGGACCATCCTGCCCGCCTACGACCCGCTGCTCGACTCGACGAAGGTCCGCCACGTCCTGGTCCGGCACGAGCAGGGCGCCGGGCACGCCGCGACCGGGTACGCGCAGGCGACCGGCAAGGTCGGCGTCTGCATGGCCACGTCCGGTCCCGGCGCGACGAACCTGGTCACGCCGCTGGCCGACGCCAACATGGACTCGGTCCCGGTCGTCGCCATCACGGGGCAACAGACCCGTGCGCTGATCGGCACCGACGCGTTCCAGGAAGCCGACATCTGCGGCATCACCATGCCGATCACCAAGCACAACTTCCTGGTCACCGACCCCGCGGACATCCCGAGGACCATCGCCGAGGCCTTCCACATCGCCGCCACGGGCCGCCCCGGCCCGGTCCTGGTGGACATCCCCAAGGACGTCCTGCAGGAGATGACGTCCTTCTCGTGGCCCACCGACCTGCGGCTGCCCGGCTACCGGCCGACGCTGCGCCCGCACGGCAAGCAGGTCCGCGAGGCCGCGCGGCTCATCGCCAAATCCCGGCGACCGGTGCTGTACGTCGGCGGCGGGGTCATCAAGGCGGAGGCGTCGGAGCAGCTGCGCGAGCTGGCCGAGCTGACCGGCATCCCGGTCGTCACGACGCTGATGGCGCGCGGCGCGTTCCCCGACTCGCATCCGCAGCACCTGGGCATGCCGGGTATGCACGGCTCGGTCGCCGCGGTCGCGGCGATGCAGCGGGCGGACCTCTTGATCGCGCTCGGTGCCCGCTTCGACGACCGGGTCACCGGCCAGCTGTCGTCGTTCGCGCCGGACGCCGCGATCGTCCACGCGGACATCGACCCGGCCGAGATCTCCAAGAACCGCAAGGCCGACGTGCCGATCGTCGGGGACTGCAAGGAGATCATCGGTGAGCTGATCGCCGCGGTCGGCGCGGAGCAGGAGCACGGCAAGCCGGACCTGGCCGACTGGTGGACGCAGCTGAACGACTGGCGCGACAACTACCCGGCGGGCTACGAGTGGCCCGACGACGGGTCGCTGTCGCCGCAATACGTCATCGAACGGATCGGTGAGCTGGTCGGACCGGACGCGGTGTACGCGGCGGGCGTCGGACAGCACCAGATGTGGGCCGCGCAGTTCGTCAAGTACGAGAACCCGCGCACCTGGATCAACTCCGGCGGCCTCGGCACCATGGGCTTCGCCGTGCCCGCGGCGATGGGCGCGCAGTTCGGCGTCCCGGACAAGCAGGTGTGGGCGATCGACGGCGACGGCTGCTTCCAGATGACCAACCAGGAGCTGGCCACCTGCGCCATCGAGGGCGCGCCGATCAAGGTCGCGGTCATCAACAACGGCAACCTCGGCATGGTCCGCCAGTGGCAGAACCTGTTCTACTCCGAGCGGTACTCCAACACCGATCTCGGCACGCACAAGCACCGGATCCCGGACTTCACCCTGCTCGCCGAGGCGCTCGGCTGCGCGGGCCTGCGGTGTGAGACCCGCGAGGACGTCGATGCCACCATCCGCCGCGCGATGGAGATCAACGACCGCCCCGTCGTGATCGACTTCGTCGTGGGGAAGGATGCCCAGGTGTGGCCGATGGTCGCCGCCGGCACCGGGAATGACGAGATCATGGCGGTGCGCGGGATCCGGCCGCTGTTCGATGACGACGACGTCAGCGCGGAAGGAGAACACTGATGAGCGTGCACACGCTGAGCGTGCTGGTCGAGAACAAGCCAGGCGTGCTCGCCAGGGTGTCCGGGTTGTTCTCCCGCCGCGGTTTCAACATCGAGTCCCTCGCCGTCGGGCCCACGGAGAATCCCGAGGTGTCCCGCATGACGATCGTGGTCGCCGTTGAAGAGCTACCGCTCGAACAGGTGACCAAACAGCTCAACAAGCTGGTCAACGTGATCAAGATCGTGGAGCTGGAGCCGTCGACCGCCGTGCAGCGCGAACTGCTGCTGGTGAAGGTCCGTGCCGACGCCACCGTGCGCAGCCAGGTCCTCGAAACGGTCCAGCTCTTCCGCGCCAAGGTGGTGGACGTCTCGCCGGAGGCGCTCACCGTCGAGGCGACCGGGACCTCGGACAAGATCGGCGCGCTGCTGCGGATGCTGGAGCCGTACGGCATCCGGGAGCTCGTGCAGTCCGGCATGGTCGCGGTGGGACGCGGGGCCCGCTCGATCACCGCCACTTCTCCCCGCTGATCCCCACAGTTTTGTGCAGTCAGGAAAGGAAGCAGTAACCCCCATGGCAGTGGAAATCTTCTACGACGACGACGCCGACCTCTCGATCATCCAGGGACGCAAGGTCGCTGTCATCGGCTACGGCAGCCAGGGCCACGCCCACTCGCTGAGCCTGCGCGACTCCGGCGTCGACGTCCGCATCGGCCTGCCCGAGGGGTCCAAGTCGCGGGCGAAGGCCGAGGAGCAGGGCCTGCGCGTGCTCACCCCGGCTGAGGCCTCGGCCGAGGCCGACCTGATCATGATCCTGGCGCCGGACACCAAGCAGCGCTTCATCTACGAGCAGGACATCGCGCCGAACCTCAAGGACGGCGACGCGCTGTTCTTCGGCCACGGCTTCAACATCCGCTACGACCTGATCAAGCCGCCGTCCAATGTGGACGTGGCCATGGTCGCGCCGAAGGGCCCCGGCCACCTGGTTCGCCGCCAGTTCGTCGACGGCAAGGGCGTCCCGGCACTGATCGCGGTGGAGCAGGACGCCTCGGGCAACGCCCAGGCGCTCGCGCTGTCCTACGCCGCGGCCATCGGCGGTGCCCGCGCCGGTGTCATCAAGACGACCTTCACCGAGGAGACCGAGACCGACCTCTTCGGCGAGCAGGCCGTGCTCTGCGGTGGCGCGTCCGCGCTGGTGCAGACCGGTTTCGAGGTGCTCACCGAGGCCGGCTACGCCCCGGAGATCGCCTACTTCGAGGTGCTGCACGAGCTGAAGCTCATCGTCGACCTCATGTACGAGGGCGGCATCGCGCGTCAGCGCTACTCGATCTCCGACACCGCCGAGTACGGCGACCTGACCCGCGGCCCGCGCGTCATCTCGCCCGCGGTCAAGGAGGAGATGAAGAAGATCCTCGGCGAGATCCAGGACGGCACGTTCGCCCGTGAATGGGTCGCCGAGGACGAGGCGGGGCGCCCGAACTTCACCAAGCTCGAGGAGCAGGGCAACCAGCACCCGATCGAGGCGACCGGCAAGAAGCTGCGCGACCTGATGTCCTGGGTCGACCGGCCGATCACCGAGACCGCCTGAGTTTCCCGGTTGTTCCGTGAAGGCCTCCTTCACAGCGCTCAATGCTGTGAAGGAGGCCTTCACGGCGTTTCGGGGTCGTAACAACGGCATCCGACGATCGCCCGAAGAGAGCAGGGGACCTTTGCTGTCGTTCGGTGGGTGGGCAGATACGCTGGCACCATGAGCGACGCTTGCGAGCGAATCATGGATGTCATGCGCCAAAAGGAATTGGACGCTGTCTCGCGGAGCGAGGCGATCGCATGAGCGAGCAGCCGGTCGACGACAAGGCGCACATCCGGCATGAGCTGGACCTGAGCGAGGCCGCCTGGATCCGCGCCGAACCCGAGGGTGTCACGCTGGACGACTGCGTCGAGTACGCGTTCGTCCCGCACACCGACGGTGTCACCTACGTGGCCATGCGCCAGTCCTCGAAACCCGACGGCGTGATCCTCGTGTTCACCCCCTCGGAATGGGACGCCTTCGTCGCCGGGGTCCGCGACGGCGAGTTCGATCTGCCCGAGGACCTGGAAGAACCCGCCCCGGCGAGCGAGAAGCGCTAGGCGGCCGCTCGCGCCGCGAGGTCGTCGAGGCGGCTGGTGGCGGCCGCGAGCGCGAGGTGGTCGCCGTAGTCGCGGGATTCGACGATGAGTCCGTTCCGCACCCGCAGCACGAAGACGTTCGCCACCTGGAACGCCGTGCCGATCCCGGCGCGACCCTGGTAGGCGAACTCGCCGATGACCACCTCGGGGTCGGTGCTCTGGTGGGTCACCAGGTCCCGCGCTTCGATGTCGATCTCCATCGTTGAGCCGATCGAGAAGTGCTCCCGCAGGTCGTCGCGGCTCCGCAGTACCGGCGCCCCCGGCAGGAACGGGTGTGTCACGTGGGTTTCCGGCGCGTAGAGATCGGGAAGTTCGGCCCATCGCCCGTCCGAGACGCCGTAGACGAGCCGCTCGAACACTCCACGCGGGCTGTCCGGCGCCGCGTCCGAAGCGGGTCGCGGCGGGAGTGGCGTGGTTTCCCTTGTGGCGTCGGCGAATCCGGCCTTGAGCGCGTCGAACGCGTCCTGGGCGACGGCGAACTTCAGGAAGTCGTGGTAGTCGCGGGAGTGCGTGATCAGCCCGTCGCGCACCCGCAGCATCTGGATGTTGGCCGCTTCGAACGTTTTCCCGGTGTTCAGCGCTTTCCCGGAGTACGCCCATTCGGCGACGATCACCTCCGGATCGGTCGTCTCGTGCACGACGGTGTCGTGGCGGTGCAGCCGGAGCGACGCGGCGAGCGGGCTGGTGAACCGTTCGTGCAAGGCGTCGCGGCCCTCGATGCGGCCGGGGACCGGTGGTTGTTGCGGATGTTCGACGACGGTGTCTTCGGCGTAGAGCGCGGAGAGTTCGTCCCAGCGGGCCGCGGTGATGCCGTCGGACAGCTGGTCGAACACCTCGCGGGGTGTGGTCACGGTTCCTCCCAGACAGATAAACGGAGTGGGGGGGGGGGGTTTTAAAAAAAGAGAAAGCGCCCCCCGGTGTGGGGGTGGGTTTAAAAAAAAACAACCCCCCCCGCCAGAGGGGCGGGGGGGGTGT
>NZ_JBHYIQ010000015.1:17817-30589 GCF_042739895.1 Amycolatopsis sp. NPDC059021 | reverse complement strand
CGTCGACGGCGCCCCCCGCGTCCCCCCCAAACAAAGAGGGACCCCCCAACAACACACCAAAAAAACAAACAACACCCACAAAAAAACACACCCACCCCCCCCCCACTCCGTTTGTCCACCGGATTGCTACACCACGCTGAGCACGATCTTTCCGGTCGTACCGCCGGACTGGCCGAGTTCGTGGGCCTTCGCCGCCTCGGCGAGCGGCAACACGGTGCCGGCCACCGGCCGGAGCCGCCTGGACGCGATCAGTTCGGCGAGTGCGAGCAGGCCGGCACGGTCGGGTTCGACGAGGGTCAGCCCGGTCGTCACGCCGCGGGCCGCCGCGGCCTCGGAGAGGCTCTCGCCGACGTTCCGGGTCAACTGGACGAGCGTGCCGCCCTCCCTGAGTGTCCGCAGCGAGCGGGGCCCGTATTCGCCACCGATCGTGTCCAGGACGACGTCGACATCGCGGACCTCCTCGGCGAAGTCGGCTGTCCGGTAGTCGATCACCTCATCGGCCCCGAGACCGCGCACGAATTCGTGCTTCGGCGTGCTCGCCGTTCCGATCACGTACGCGCCGAGCGCCTTGGCGATCTGCACCGCGAGATGACCGACACCGCCCGCCGCCGCGTGGATCAGAACCCGTCGTCCCGCTTGGACTTTCGCGGTGTCGTGCAGGCTCTGCCACGCGGTCAGCCCGGCGAGCGGGACGGCCGCGGCGTGGACGTGGTCGAGCCCGGCGGGCTTGGCCGCGAAGTGACGGCTCGGCGCGGTGACGTATTCGGCGTACGCTCCGGCCTGACGCGGGAACCACGGCATGCCGAACACCTCGTCGCCCGGCGCGAACAGGGTCACGCCGGGGCCGGTCTCCGCCACGACACCGGAGACGTCCCAGCCGAGAACGAACGGCGGCGCGCCGAGCGTGCCCATGCCGCCGGTCTCCCGGCTCTTCCAGTCGACCGGATTGACACCGGCGGCGTGGACGCGGACGAGGATCTCGGTCGGCCCGGGAACGGGACGGGGCAGGTCGGCCTCTTCGAGGACCTCGGGACCGCCGAGGGTGCGCTGGCTGATGGCTCGCATGACGCCATTGTTCGGTGAACGTCGAACCACCTGCCACGTGCCCGGCGGCCAGGAGACGTCAGGATCGGGCCAAACCACGCAGCGCCTCCCGGGCAGTGGACTGTCCACAGTGGTCTGCCCAGCCTTCCGGTGTGCTGTCGTACAACGCGTCGCGCACGGATGGGTCGGCACCGGCGTCGAGTAAGGCGGCGATGACGTCGAGATGCCCGCCCTGTGCCGCCAGGTGCAGGGCCGTGACACCCGCGCCGTGCTCGGGACCGCCGAAGGTGGTGCGCTGGTTGACGTCCGCGCCGAGGCCGAGCAGTGTGCGGACCGCGGCGGTCTTGCCCTGCGCGGCCGCCCAGGTCAGCGCGGTGCCGCGATAGACGTCGGCGTCGAGTGCCGCGCCGCGCTCGACGAGCGTGCGGAGGATGCCCGTCCGGCCGTTGCGGGCGGCCCAGCTCAACGCCTCGTCGCGGATTTCCGCCGGATCCTCGGACGGGCGCCACCGCGGGAATCCGCTGTGTGGCCGGTAGAACTCGCGGTGTTCCCCGGCCGCGGCGGAAAGCGTGCCGTCCGGCGCGAGAAGCTCGTCGAGCAGGTCCGCGTTCCCGAGTCCGGCCGCGACGCGGAGATTCGCCGGGGCCAGGTCACGGGCGGCCAGCTTTTCCGCGGCCTCCCGGTGTCCCCAGAACAACGCCACGATCAGCGGAGTGCCGCCGTCGCCCCGCGCGGACACGTCCGTCGGCGCGCCGGCGTCGAGCAGCATGTCCAGCAGCAGCGGGAGATTCGAGTACGCGGCCTGGTGCAATGGTGTCCAGCCGTGGACGTTGGGCCGCGCCGGGTCGGCACCGCGGTCGAGCAGGACCCTGGCCAGCCGCTCGTCGCAGGTCGCGCCCGCCATGCCGAGCAGATCGTTGCCGTTCGTGCCGACGGCGTGCACCAGAGCGGGGAATTGCGTCACGATCCGAGCGAGCCCGTCGACGTCCCGCGCCTCCACCAGCTGATAAGCCCGCGCGAACGGTTCGCCGCTGTCCGCGAGGTCCTTCACGTGGCCGCGGAGGGCACGCCAGGAACTGAACCCGTGCTGACGCGCGACCACCGTGCGCGCACCGTCGGGGGTGAGCGGCTGGTGCCAGCGTTCGAAGGTTTCGCGGGCGCCGGGCGTTTCGTCCTGGGCGGACGCGAGCAGGCCTGTCGCGCGCTCGGCGTAGTACGCGGTGTCCTGGTGGTAGGCGTGCTGGAGCCCGTCGCCGTGTTCGCTGACACGCCGGACGTACGCCTGGAGTTTCGGCCAGCTCGGGAAACCGTGCTGCCGGGCGATGCGGAACTGAGCCTCCGACAGCTTGACCGACTCCGCGCGCGCGAGATCCTTCGCGCGTTTGCGCAGGTATTCCAGGCTGGGCTTCTCGGGCAGGGTGCTCACGGGAATCCTCCTTCCCTGTCACGCCCGTGGTCCGCAGGCACCGGGCAGGAAAGAAGGTGGCTGGTGGGTGGTGCGGTCGTACGGGGGTGGGCTCGGCCCTTTCCGCGGACGGGACGCGGCCCTCACCGCGCACCCGCCACGCTACCGCAGCCCACCCCCCCGGACGCTCAGAGCACGAGCGGGGCCAGGCGGCGCCAGCCTTCCACGGGAATGCCGTCGGTCCCGTCGAGGACCTGGACGCAGACGTGGTCGGCACCGGCGTCGAGGTGCGCCCGGACGCGGTCGGCGATCTCCCGCTCACCGCGATACGCCACGATGGCGTCGACGAGCCGGTCACTGCCGCCGTCGGCGAGATCGGCGTCGGTGAAGCCCAGCCGCTTCAGGTTCGCCCGCTGGTGCGCTGCCAGCCGGACATACCCGCCGACGTGCTCGCGCGCGATCCGCCGCGCCCGCCCGGGGTCCGCGTCGAGCACGACGGCCTGTTCGACCGCGAGGTACGCGTCCGGTCCCATCGTCTCCCTCGCGAACGCGGTGTGCTCCGGCGGGACGAAGTACGAATGCGCGCCGTCGGTCCGCGCCGCCGCCAGCTCCAGCAGTTTCGGTCCCAGCGCGGCGAGTACCCGGCGCGGCCGGGCGCCGGGAACATCCAGGTCCACCTCGTCCATCGCGTCGAGGTAGGAGCGCATCGCCGTGACGACGCCGCTGCCGGGCCGATGCCCGCCGAGCCCGAGCGTGAACCGGCCCGGATACGCCTCGGCGAGGGTGTGCCCGGCCGCCTCGGCGGTTGTGGCCTCGCGTTCGGAGAACCGCGCGATCCCGGTCGCGACGGTCAGCGTGCTCGTCGCCGCGAGCAGCAACGACGCCTGGGTGAACGCCTCCCGGCCGCGGTACTCGCCGAACCAGAGCGCCGAGAAGCCCAGCGACTCGACCTCGGCCGCCGCTGTGCGGACCTCGCCGATTTCCTTGCCATCGAAGGCGAAGGTCCAGAGCCCGACACTCATCGCGTCACCCCCAGCACCGCCGGAGCCAGCTTCGTCAGGATGTCCACAATGGACTCCAAGGTTCCGGCGGCCGGGGTGAGCAGCACGTGGTCGGCCCCGGCGTCGAGCAGTTCCCGCAGGCGCCCGGCGATCGTCTTCCCGTCGCCCCACAGGACCAGGCCGTCGACGAACCGGTCGCTCGGCCCGGAGATCTCCGCGTCCGTGTAGCCGAGCCGTTTCCAGCCGTCGAGGTAGCCCTTGACGTTGTGGTCCCGCATCTGCCCGACCGTCCGGCGAACGTGTTCCCTCGCGTCTTCGCGGGTGCCGGGCAGGACGGTCTGCTGCGGGATCAGCAGCTTGTCCGGCCCGAGGATCTCGCGTGCGTACGGCGTGTGTTCGACGGGCTGGGCGAACGGATGCGCGCCGTCGGCGTGGTCACGCGAAAGCTCCAGCATCCTCGGGCCGACGGCCGCGAGCACGCGGGGAAAGGCGACCGGTGGGGGCTTCTCGGCCGCCGTAGCGTCCATTTCGGACAGATAGCCGCGCATCTTCTCGTAGGGCCGGTATTTCTCGCCGTACTTCTCGGCCTGGAACGCGTGGCCGATTCCGACGCCGAGCACGAACCTGCCGGGGTAGGCCTGCGCCAGCGTCGTCCCGCCGCTCTGCGCGGTCCGGCCGGGCCGCGACCAGACGTTGGCGATGCCGGTCCCCAGCACGACGTTCTCCGTCGAAGCCAGCAGATCGCCGAAATGCGCGAACACTTCGCGGGTGCCCGGTCCTTCGCCGCTCCACACCGAGCCGTAGCCCAGTTCGGCCAGGCGCCGGGTGGCCGAACGCTCGGCGTCCGGCGGGGGTGCCATGGGCGCGGTGGGGAGCCAGACGCCGACGGCGCCGAGCCGGTTCCGGGTTTCCTCGATCAGGGTCATCCCTGCTTCCCTCCAGTAAGATGAGGCTACCTCCGGTTACTATACGGAGGCTGCCTCCGATTTGTCACCCGGTAAGGTCGGAACCGAGATGACCGACGTCAAGCCGATGCGGGCGGACGCCCGCCGCAACTACGAACGCCTGCTGGCCGAGGCGAGGCGCGCCTTCGCCGAACGCGGCGTGGACGCCTCGCTCGAAGACATCGCGCGCAGTGCCGGAGTCGGTATCGGCACCCTCTATCGCCATTTTCCGACCAGGGAGGCCCTGCTCGAAACGCTGTTGCGGGACCGGTTCGACGGTCAGGCGGAAAAGGCGCGGGAGTTACTCACCGCCGAAGACCCGCTCGACGGGCTGTACACCTGGCTCATCGGGCTCGGCACCACGGCGGGCGCTTACCACGGCCTCGTCGAACTGATGGCCGACGCGATCAACGATCCGGAGTCCCGGCTCCATGCTTCCTGTCACGCGATGCAGGACGCGGTGTCCCATCTGGTGGACAGGGCCAAGGAGGCAGGCGCGCTGCGCGCCGACGTCACCACCCGTGAGCTGCTTCTGTTGTCGCACGGTGCTTCCTGGGCCGGGACGCACCTGCCGGGGGAGCGTGGCATGGAGCGCCTGTTGACGCTTGTTTTCGAGGGATTACGGGCAAGTTAACAACGGGGGCAGCGAGGTGACGGCGCCCCGGGCTAAACTCCCGCTCAACCGGGCACAACGGCGTGCGCCGATTCGTCCATCGGTTGATCCAGCACCGAGCGTCCTCGACTCAGTGACCAGATAGTGGGAGCCGCAACGTGAGCAGCAAGCCCAACAAGCCCGTCGTCCTCATCGCGGAAAAGCTCGCGCCTTCGGTGCTGAGTGTGTTCGGTGACGAGGTGGAGGTCCGCCATGTGGACGGCACCGACCGCCCGGCGCTGCTCGAGGCGGTGAAGAGCGCCGACGCGCTCCTGGTGCGCTCGGCCACCAAGGTCGACGCCGAGGTGCTCGGTGCCACCACCCAGCTCAAGGTCGTCGCCCGCGCCGGCGTCGGGCTGGACAACGTCGAGGTCCCCGCCGCCACCCAGCGTGGCGTGCTGGTGGTCAACGCCCCGACGTCGAACATCGTCTCGGCCGCCGAGCACGCCGTCGCGCTGCTGCTCGCGGTCGCCCGCCGGGTGCCCGCCGCCGACCAGAGCCTGCGTGGCGGCGAGTGGAAGCGCAGCGCGTACACCGGTGTCGAGCTCAACGGCAAGACCGTCGGTGTCGTCGGCCTCGGCAAGATCGGCCAGCTGTTCAGCCAGCGCATCGCCGCCTTCGGCACCAAGCTCATCGCCTACGACCCCTACGTTTCGGCCGCTCGCGCCGCGCAGCTCGGCATCGAGCTCGTCACGCTCGACGAACTGCTGGAGCGGGCCGACGCGATCTCGATCCACCTGCCGAAGACCCCGGAGACCAAGGGACTCATCGACGCCGAGGCGCTGAAGAAGACCAAGCCGGGCGTCATCATCGTCAACGCCGCGCGTGGCGGGCTCATCGTCGAGGAGGCGCTGGCCGACTCGCTCCGCTCGGGCCACGTCGGCGGTGCCGGGATCGACGTCTTCGTCACCGAGCCGACGACGTCCAGCCCGTTGTTCGAGCTGGACAACGTCGTGGTCACCCCGCACCTGGGCGCCTCGACCGCCGAGGCGCAGGACCGTGCGGGCACCGACGTCGCCAAGTCGGTGCTGCTCGCGCTGCGCGGCGACTTCGTGCCGGACGCGGTGAACGTCTCGGGCGGCGGCGCGGTCGGCGAGCACGTCCGGCCTTACCTTTCGCTCACCCAGAAGCTCGGCACCGTGCTCACCGCGCTCAAGCCGAAGGCGCCGACCTCGGTCACCGTCGTCGTCAAGGGCGAACTGTCCACTGAGGACACCAGCGTGCTGGCGCTCGCCGCCGAGCGCGGCGTGTTCGCCGGTGTCGTGCACGACCAGGTCACCTTCGTCAACGCGCCGCAGGTGGCCGAGGAACTGGGCGTGCAGGTCGAGCTGGTGACCGAGTCGGAGAGCCCGAAGTTCCGCAGCCTGGTCACGGTGCGCGCGGTACACGGCGACGGCACCACGCTGTCGGTGTCGGGTTCGGTCACCGGCAAGGACGACGTCGAAAAGATCGTCGAGGTCAACGGCCGTCACTTCGACCTGCGGGCCGAGGGTGACGTGCTGCTGCTCGAGTACCCGGACCGTCCCGGCATCATGGGCCGCGTCGGCACCTTGCTCGGCGAGGCCGGTCTCAACATCGAGGCCGCGCAGATCAGCCAGACCACCGATGGCTCCGACGCGGTCATGCTGCTGCGCGTGGACCGCGCGGTCGACGCGCACGTGCTGGAGCCGATCGGCGCCGCCGTCGGCGCGCACACGATCCGCGCCGTGAATCTCGGCTGATTTCCTCCGTCGAAAGCCGCACCAGGTCAGGCCTGGTGCGGCTTTTCGCCGTTTCAGCCCGTGGAAAACGCGGACAGGCGTTCGCGCAGCCGTTGCCTCGCGGGTGGCCATTCGGTTTCCACCATCGAATAGACGACGGTATCCCGCGACGAGCCGTCCGGCCGGATCCGGTGCGCGCGGAGCACGCCTTCCCGCAGCGCGCCGAGCCGTTCGATGGCGCGTTGCGAGCGCAGGTTCCGGATATCGGTCTCCCAGCTCACCCGCTGCGCTCCGAGCGTCTCGAAGGCGTGCGTGAGCAACAGCAGTTTCGCTTCGGTGTTGAGCGCGGTCCGGTGCCAGTCCGCGCCGAGCCAGGTGAAGCCGATCGACAGGATCCGGTGGGCCTCGCTGACCTGGTAATACGACGTCGTTCCGGCGACCCGCCCGGTCTTCGCGTCGATCTGCGCCCACGCCTGGCGGGTGCGGTCGGCGAGGATCTTCTCGACCATGCGCTCGGCGGCGGGCGGATCGGCGGGCTGCCGCAGGCTCAGCCAGGTCCAGATCGCGGGGTCCTTGCCCGCCTCGAACAGGCCTTTCGCGTGGTCGGCGGTCAGCGGTTCGAGGCGGACGTGGTCGCCGGACAGGGCCGGGTGGGTTTGCCAGTGGTTCACGATGTCCAGATTAGGCAAAGTACTGTCGTGGGGCGCGGTCTTTTTCGCCACTTATTGGCAGGTCCTGGCGGGCAATCACATTCACGTAACGGAGCAAGCTGCCTACCGAAGTAGGTGTTTCCTGCCATTAAGTTCGGTTCGCGAGGCTGAACCACGCGCCGTGCGAGGGCACGGCGCGGCGCCGCGGCTCACCGTCGGGGGTTTCGGGCCGCAGGCAGGTTCTTCCATCCAGGTCTCGAGTAAGGGGAGCCACCCATGAGCAGATCCCGCTTACCCGGCTGGGCGGTGCGGTCATCCACCGCGCTGTTCGCCGTGGTGCTGGCGACGGCCGTGGCGGGAACGCCCGTCGCCTCGGCGCAGGACGCGCCGCTCGCCGAGAGCGCCGGGAAGGCCAAGATCGACCAGGCCGCGCTGGACGGCAAGATCGAGCCGCGGCTGAACACCGCGCAGGGGCAGGTCACCGCGTTCGTCGAGGTGGCGAAGAAGCCGGCGGTCGACGCGTTCAACGACGAGCAGGGCAAGGGCGCGGGCAAGGAGAAGGCCAAGCAGGCCGCCCGCGCGGCCAAGGCGGACACCGCCGCGGCGGTGAACTCCGTGCTCGGGCAGCTCAAGGCCGCCGACGCGCGCACGCAGCTGGTCACCCAGACCGCGAACGCGGTCCCTGGCGCGGTCGTCACGGCCGACGCCGCGAAGCTGCGCGAGGTCGCGAAGCGGCCCGACGTCGTCTCGGTGCGCACGGTGGTGCCGAAGACCCGGACCAATGCCAGCGCGGAGCAGCTGACCAACACGCTCAGCAGCTGGCAGCAAACCGGGAAGTTCGGCGACGGGATCCGCGTCGGCGTCATCGACGACGGCATCGACTACACGCACGCCGACTTCGGCGGGCCGGGCACGCCCGAGGCGTACAAGAGCGTCGACTCGACGAAGCCGAATCCGCTGTTCCCCAGCGCCAAGGTGGTCGGCGGCACCGACCTGGTCGGCGACGGCTACGACGCCAACGGGAAACTGGGTTCGCCCACGCCGGTCCCGGATCCGAACCCGCTCGCCTGCGGTGAGCACGGCACGCACGTCGCGGGCACGATCGCCGGGTTCGGCGTGAACGCCGACGGCAGCACCTTCACCGGCGACTACAAGAAGCTGACCGGCAAGAAGCTCGACGAGATGCGCATCGGGCCGGGCACCGCGCCGAAGGCCCTGCTCTACGCCATCAAGGTGTTCGGCTGCAAGGGCTCGACCAACGTCACCTCGCAGGCGCTCGACTGGGCGCTGGACCCCGACGGCGACGGCGACTTCACCGATCACCTCGACATCGTCAACCTCTCGCTCGGCATGGACTTCGGCGCGCCGGACGACCCGGACTCGCTGTTCGTCCGCAAGCTCGCCGCGAACAACGTGCTCCCGGTGTTCTCCGCGGGCAACGGCGGCGACATCAACGACATCGGCGGCTCGCCGGGCAGCACGCCCGAGGCACTGACCGTGGCCAGCAGCCGCGACGCCGGGGTGCTGCGGGACGCCATCGACGTGACGGCTCCCGCCCCCGCTCAGCGGACCGGGCAGTTCAGCCAGGACTTCGCCGGGTACGACAAGCTCGACGTGACCGCGCCCGTTGTCGCGCTTTCGGCGGCCAACAGCGCGGGCTGCCAGCCGTATTCGGCCGAGGACAAAGCGAAGGCCGCGGGCAAGATCGTCTGGCTCGAATGGGACGACAACGACGCGACGCGTCCGTGCGGCTCCGCGGCGCGCGCCAACAACGCGCAGGCCGCAGGCGCCGCCGGTGCGCTGCTTTCGTCCACTTTGGAGCATTTCAGCGCGGGGATCGCGGGCAACGCGGCCGTGCCGATGTTCCAGCTGACCGGCAGCGCCACCACCGCGACGCGCCCCGCGCTCACCGCGGGCACGCTGCGGGTGCACCTTGCCGGCGCGGGCCGGGTGAGTGTCCAGACCTACGACAAGACCATTGTGGACACTCCGAGCTCGTTCACCTCGCGTGGTGGCCGCGGTCCCGCGGTGAAGCCGGACGTCGCGGCGCCCGGTGACACGATCACCTCGGCGTTCCGTGGCAGCGGCAACGGCAGGACCGTCCTTTCCGGGACGTCCATGGCCGCCCCGCACACCTCGGGCATCACGGCGCTGATCCGCCAGGCCCATCCGGACTGGTCGGTCGAGGAGGTCAAGGCCGCGGTGATCGACACCGCCGGGCACGACGTGCACGACGCGGCGGGCCACACCTACGCGCCGCAGCGCGTCGGCAGCGGCCGGATCGACGCGAAAGCCGCGCTGGACAACCAGGTCCTGGCCTACGTGGCCGACGACCCTGGCGCGGTGACCGTCAACTTCGGCACCGTCGAGGCGGGCGGGCCGGTCACGCTGACCAAGACGCTCAAGGTCGTCAACAAGGGTGTCACCCCGGTCGAGTACGCCGTGGGCTACGAGGCCGTCAATGCGCTGCCCGGTGTCGAGTACACAGTGGACAAACCGTCGGTGAAGCTGAGCCCGCGTGGCATCGCGAAGGTCAAGGTGACGCTGAAGGTCACCGATCCGAAGGCGCTGCGCAAGGTCATGGACCCGACCATGGCGGCCACCCAGGCCGGCCTGGCGCGCCAGTTCGTCGCCGACGCTTCCGGCCGCGTCGCGTTCACCCCGAAGAACGGGGCGACCGTGCCGCTGCGGGTTTCGGTGTACTCGGCGCCGAAGCCGGTCTCGTCGATCAAGACCCCGGGCACCGTGAAGTTCGGCCCCGGTCAGGACCAGGCCGTGCTGAACCTGACCGGCAAGGGTGTCGACCAGGGCACCGGTGCCCAGCGCTACCGGTCGCTGATCAGCGTCCTCGAGCTGCAGGCGGAATCCCCGCAGCTGCCCGAATGCGACAGCGACGTCGTCACCGGGTGCACGCTCAACCGCACCGCGAAGGGCGGCGACATCCGCTACGTCGGCGCGGCTTCGACGGCACCGCTGGCCAAGGAACAGGGCAACCCGGACGACGCGCTGCTCGCGTTCGGTGTGTCCACCTGGAGCGACTGGGCGAACCTCGGCAGCAACACCACCGTGTTCGTCGACATCGACACCAACGGCGACGGGAAGCCGGACTTCGAGACCTACGTGACCAAGGCGACGTCCTCCGACGTCCTGCTGGTCAGCACGGTCTCGCTGACCAAGCCCGGTAACCCGCGGGTCGACCTCCAGGCGGTCAACGGCCAGCTCGGCGACGTGGACACCAACGTGTTCGACACGAACGTGGTGGTGTTGCCGGTGCGTATCGCGGCGCTGGGAATTGACCCGAACGGTGGATCGCAGCGGATCAGCTACACGGTGGGTACCAGTGGCTTCTACGCCGCACCGGGCAGCACGAGTTCGACGATCGACTCCGTCGACGGTCCGCTGTCGTTCGACGTTCTCGCACCGGGTTACGCGGTGCAGGGCGGCGGCGACGCCGCGATCGGTTACGTGGCCAAGCCGGGAACGGCGCTGGTCGTGAACCGGAACGCGGCTTCGGCGGCGGCGGACAAACCGCTCGGCCTGCTCGCGATCGAGCACCACAACGCCGCGGGCGACCGGGCGGGCGTGGTGCGCGTCGAGGCGGCCGGGAACGCGCAGAACACCGGGCGGGACACTCCGGGGCGCCACACCGGACGTCAGCCCATCGGGGTGAGCTGACCACGGCGGTCCACCCCGGAAAGCACTGAGGTGGTGGGGGCTTTCCTTGTCTCAACGGCTGGGAAAGCCCCCACTGTTTTCACCCGGATGGCTGACTGGGCCCCGGTCGGGATCCGGCATAAGGGTGGTGCGGCTACGACGCCTTGTCTACGGCCGGTAACCTTCCGCCTGCTGGCGTTTGTTGCGGATGGGCCATCCGGACCCGGTGGCCTGGTCGACGGAGGTGTGTGGATGCGGCTCGCGGTGATCCCAGGTGACGGGATCGGGCCCGAGGTGGTCTCCGAGGCGCTGAAGGTGCTCGGTGAAGTGGTACCGACAGCGGAGATCACGAACTACGACCTCGGCGCCGCCCGATGGCACGCCACCGGTGAGCTGCTTCCGGAGTCGGTGCTCGGCGAACTCCGCCAGCACGACGCGATCCTGCTCGGCGCGGTCGGCGACCCGACGGTGCCCAGCGGCATCCTGGAGCGCGGCCTGCTGCTGCGCCTGCGTTTCGAGCTCGACCACCATGTGAACCTGCGCCCGGCGCGGCTCTATCCCGGTGTGCGCGGCCCGCTGGCCGACCCCGGCGACGTCGACATGGTCGTCGTCCGTGAGGGCACCGAAGGGCCGTACGCGGGCAACGGTGGCTTGCTGCGCAAGGACACCGAGCACGAGATCGCCACCGAGGTGAGCGTCAACACCGCGTTCGGCATCCGCCGCGTCGTGGCCGACGCGTTCAACCGCGCCGAGCAGCGTCCGCGCAAGCACCTGACCTTGGTGCACAAGACCAACGTGCTGCTGCACGCCGGGTCGTTGTGGTCGCGGATCGTCGAAGAGGTCTCCCTGGAGCACCCGGAGGTGACCGTCGCCTACTCGCACGTCGACGCGGCCACCATCCACCTGGTCACCGACCCGTCCCGGTTCGACGTGATCGTCACCGACAACCTGTTCGGCGACATCATCACCGACCTCGCGGCCGCGGTCACCGGTGGCATCGGCCTCGCCGCGAGCGGCAACCTGGACATCACCCGCCGCAACCCGAGCATGTTCGAGCCGGTGCACGGTTCCGCCCCGGACATCGCGGGCCAGGGTCTCGCCGACCCGACCGCCGCGGTGCTTTCGGTGTCGCTGCTGCTCGACCACCTCGGCCAGAAGGAGGCCGCGCGGCGCATCGAGGCGTCGGTCGCCTTCGACCTGGCGACGCGCGACCAGGCCTCGCCGGGCGCGACCCAGGCGATCGGCGACCGGCTCGCCGCGCTGGTCTCCTCGAACGTCCGTTCTGTGGGCTGAGGTTCTTCCGACGTAGGTCCGTGAAGGCCTCCTTACCGGTGCTGGACGCCGGTAAGGAGGCCTTCACGGCTTTCGGGGTGCTGTCGCGGGGCGTCGTCTGTCGCGAATGGACCGTTTGTGCCCCGGAAGGCCGTGAATGGCTTTCTCACCAAGGGGTCTGGGGCTGCGGCGTCGGATGTGCTGTTGGACGCCCTTCAGTCCGCCGGGTCGTGGGGCGTGACAAGGGTGCCCCTGGGTGCGTTGGGTGCGACGGGGGCGTCCCTGGGTGCGTTGGGTGCACCGAGGGCGTCCCTCGGACCTCTCCGCCCACGTCGAGAGCATCGCCCGGCGTGGGGGGGGGGGGGGGGGCGCGGGGGGGGGGGGCGCGCACGAACGCAGGAGGGACGGGCTCGGGGAGGCGGGCGGCGGTGCGCGGGCGAGGCGGCAGGG
>NZ_JBHYIQ010000015.1:0-17807 GCF_042739895.1 Amycolatopsis sp. NPDC059021 | reverse complement strand
CTGTCCGCCACGGACGAGACAAGCGCCCGGCGTGGCCACGGCTCGTTTGCCGCCGTTTACGCCCCCCACGGGCCCTTACGCGACAGCCAAGGCCGGTGATGCCAGGTCCCGGCAGACGTCGTCTCGGCAGATGAGACGAGCCATCCAGGCAGTGGACGTGCCGCGAAGCGTGTGGCATGATGCCCGCATGGCCACCATCGCCACGATTATTGCCGAGCGCGCCGGATAGGTGCTCCACGAGAGCATCCGGCGCGCAGCCTTCCGCACCCCTGCGGGAGGCTTTTTTGTTGCCAAAAAAGACACAGCGTTGTCCAGAAACAGTTTTCCCTGGCCTAGGAGCTGACCGTGAACCGCAAGGAGCCCGCCGATACTCCGCTCGGCGATGCGTTCCACCTCTACGACACGACCCTGCGCGACGGTGCCCAGCGCGAGGGGATCTCCTACTCCGTCACGGACAAACTGGCGGTGGCCCGGCTGCTCGACGAGCTCGGCGTCGGGTTCATCGAGGGTGGCTGGCCGGGCGCGCTCCCCAAGGACACCGAGTTCTTCGCTCGCGCCGCCGGCGGCGAACTGCAGCTCAAGCACGCCGCGCTGGTGGCGTTCGGGTCGACCCGCAAGGCGGGGACCACCGCCGACGCCGACCCGCAGGTCCGCGCGCTGCTCGACGCGCAGACGCCGGTCGTGACGCTGGTGGCCAAATCGGATCTTCGCCACATCGAGCGCGCGCTGCGGGTAGACGTGGACGAGGCCTGCGCGATGGTGCGGGACACGGTCGCTTTCCTTGTCGGCGAAGGACGTCGGGTGTTCCTCGACGCCGAGCACTTCTTCGACGGCTACGCGTTTTCCCCGGAAACCTCGCTGCGCGTGCTCGACGCCGCCGCGAGCGCGGGAGCCGACGTCCTCGTGCTGTGTGACACCAACGGCGGCCAGCTTCCGCTCGGCCTCGCCGAAACTGTCCGCGAGGTCAAGGAAAAGACCGGGTTCCGGCTCGGAATCCATTGTCAGGACGACACTTCCTGCGCGGTGGCGAACTCCGTCGCCGCCGTGCAGGCCGGCGTGACGCACGTCCAGTGCACCGCCAACGGTTACGGGGAGCGGGCCGGCAACGCCGATCTGTTCGCCGTGACGGGAAACCTGGTGGCCAAGCTCGGAATGGAGGTCCTCCCGACCGGAGGGGCCGCCGAGCTCACCCGCGTCTCCCATGCCCTTGCCGAAATCGCGAACATCGCCCCCGACACCCACCAGGCCTACGTCGGGGCGTCGGCCTTCGCCCACAAGGCGGGACTGCACGCGAGCGCGATCAAGGTGGATCCGTTGCTGTACAACCACATCGATCCAGCTTCTGTCGGCAACGACATGCGGGTACTGGTCACCGAGATGGCCGGCAGGGCCAGCCTCGAGCTCAAGGGACGTGAGCTCGGGGTCGACCTTGCCGGCCGGCCCGAAGCGCTCACCAGCGTGGTGCGGAAGGTCAAACGGCTCGAATCCGAGGGCTGGTCCTTCGAAGCCGCCGACGCGTCGCTGGAACTGTTGCTGCGCAGGGAAGTCGACGGCCCCGAGCACGAGGTGCTCGACGAGCCGCCGTTCGAGCTGGAGTCCTACCGGGTGGTGCTCGACCACCGGCCCGACGGCGAGGTCGTGTCCGAGGCCACCGTGAAGGTCCACGTCCGTGGTGAGCGCGTGATCGCCACCGCGGAGGGCAACGGCCCGGTGCACGCGCTGGACGCCGCGCTGCGCAAGGCGCTGACGCCGCATCTGTCCTGGTTGGACAGTGTGGAGCTGGCCGACTACAAGGTACGCATCCTTCCCGGGCACCCCGGTACCGACGCCGTGACGCGAGTACTCGTCGAGACCACCGACGGCGAACGGGAATGGACCACGGTCGGCGTGCACGGCAACATCGTGGAGGCGAGCTGGCTCGCGCTGTGCGACGCGCTGGTGCACAAGAGCCTTTCCGCGCGGCAGCTCGCGGCGGGCTGAACCGGATCGTGGACCTCGGCGGGCGGGGCGGTCGCGGATACGTAGACTGGCCTCGTGCGTCTAGCTCGTATTGCCCACCCCGCCGGAGTCGCGTTCGCCTCGATCGAGGGGGACGGTGACGACGCCCAGGTCCTCGAGATCGCCGAGCACCCGTTCGGCCAGCCGAACTTCACCGGCAAGCGCTGGCCGCTGGCCGACGTGCGGCTGCTCGCGCCGATCCTGCCCTCGAAGGTGATCGCGGTCGGCCGCAACTACGCCAAGCACGCGGCCGAGCTCGGCAACGAGGTGCCCGCCGCGCCGATGCTGTTCATCAAGCCGTCGACCACCGTGATCGGCCCGAACGCGCCGATCCGCAGGCCTGCCGACGTCGGCAGGGTCGACTTCGAGGGCGAACTGGCCGTGGTCATCGGCCAGCCGGTGAAGAACGTCAAGGCCGCGCAGGCCGGGAGCGTGATCCTCGGCTACACGATCGCCAACGACGTCAGCGCGCGTGACCTGCAGAAGTCCGACGGCCAGTGGGGCCGCGCCAAGGGCTTCGACACGTTCTGCCCGCTGGGCCCGTGGATCGAGACCGCGCTCGACCCCGCGGACCTTTCGCTGAAGGCCGAAGTGGACGGTGAGGTCAAGCAGGACGGGCGCACCGCCGACCTGGTGCACAAGATCCCCGACCTGATCGAGTTCGTCTCCGGCGTCATGACGCTGCTGCCCGGCGACATCATCCTGACCGGTACCCCCGAGGGCGTCGGCCCGATCGTCGACGGACAGCAGGTCTCGATCACCATCGAGGGCATCGGCACGCTGACCAACCCCGTGGTGAGCGCCTAGTTCTTCGTCACGGGTTCCATGGCCCGGCGGGCGAACGCCGGTGCGTGCTCGGGCCGGAAGCCGAGGCCGAGCAGGAGCGCCGGGACGACGGTGAGCTGCGGGAACCGGCCGAACAGCTTGATCATCACCGCGGGCGGGCCGTTGCGCTCGCCCGCCATCACCGGGCGCATGACGGCCCGGTGCAGGAGCCGCTGAAGCCCTTGCACCAACGCCGTCGGCAGCAGCCTGCGGGCACGGACCTTCGCCAGGTCGGCGCCGGTCGGCCTGCCCCGCCGCAGCGGCCCGGCGAGCAGTGTCGCGGTCGCGACGGCGTCCTGCACGGCGAGGTTGATCCCGACGCCGCCGACCGGTGACATCGCGTGTGCCGCGTCGCCGATGCAGAGCAGCCCGTCGATATGCCACTTCCGCAGCCGGTTCAGCCGGACGTCGAGGAACTTGATGTCGTCGGTCGTCTTCAGCTCGTGCACGCGGTCGGCGAACTCGGGGACGACCTGGACGACGTTCTCCCGGAACCAGTCGATCCCGTGATCACGCAGGTCTTCGCCCTTCGGGCCGAGGTAGGCGACCTGGAAGTAGCCGGGTCGCGGCAACGGGACGGCGAACCGGCGGTTGTGCATCCTCGGCTGCAGCATTCCGGCGCCTTCGTCGTCGTGGCGGGAGATCCGGAACCACCAGGCGTCGAACGGGTTGTCGTACTCCACCGGCACCAGCCCCGCCTCGCGCCGGGCGAGTGACCAGCGGCCGTCCGCGGCGACCACCAGGTCGGCACGCAGCTCGCCGGTCTCGCCCTCACCGGTCCGGTAGCTGATCCCGGCGACGCGGCCGCCTTCGCGGACCAGACCGGTCATCTCGGTGCTCATCCGCAGCGTGAACGTCGGTTCCTTGACCGCGGCTTCGGCCAGCAGATCGAGGAAATCCCACTGCGGGACCATCGCGATGTAGGGGTGGGGCACCTTGAGGCGGCTCAGGTCGGCGAGCTTCATGATCCCGCCGTCGGCGGTCGGGAAACCGGCCGAGTCGAGCTCGCTGTGCGGGATCGCGTGGAACTTCTCCCCGAGGCCCAGCTCGTCGAGCAGGGTCAGCGTCGAGGGGTGCACGGTGTCGCCGCGGAAGTCCCGCAGGAAGTCGGCGTGCTTCTCCAGCACGGTCACCTCGACCCCCGCCCTGGCCAGCAGAAGCCCCAGCACCATGCCCGCGGGACCGCCCCCGACGACGACGCACCCGGTGCGCTCGGTCATCTCGATCATCCCCTTATTCATCACTTGTTGAATAAGCTCAGAATGCACCCGGTACGCGGATGCGTCAAGCGTGCCGAGGACGGATACGCTGATCGGGCTATGACTGAGACGACTTCTGTGGTTCGCGCGCGTTTCTGCCCCTCGCCGACCGGCACCCCGCACGTCGGGCTGATCCGGACGGCGCTGTTCAACTGGGCCTTCGCCCGGCACAACGGCGGCAAACTGGTGTTCCGGATCGAGGACACCGACGCCGCGCGTGATTCGCAGGAGTCCTACGAGCAACTGCTCGACGCGCTGCGCTGGCTCGGCCTCGACTGGGACGAGGGGCCGGAGGCCGGTGGCGACTACGGGCCGTACCGGCAGAGCGAGCGGCGGGAGATCTACGCCGACATCGCCGCGCGCCTGCTCGCCGCGGGCGAACTGTACGAGGCGTTCTCGACCAACGAGGAGGTCGAGGCGCGGCACAAGGCCGCCGGCCGCGACCCGAAGCTCGGGTACGACAACTTCGACCGCGACCTCACCGAGGAGCAGCGGGCCGCCTACCGCGCCGAGGGCCGCGTGCCGGTGCTGCGGCTGCGCATGCCCGACGCCGACCTCGGCTGGACCGACCTCGTCCGCGGTGACATCACCTTCCCGGCGGGCTCGGTGCCGGACCCGGTTCTGGTGCGTGCCAACGGCGACCCGCTGTACACGCTGACGAACCCGGTCGACGACGCGCTCATGCGGATCACGCACGTCCTGCGTGGCGAGGACCTCCTGCCCTCGACTCCGCGTCAGCTCGCGCTGTACGCGGCGTTGCGCCGCATCGGTGTCGCCGAGTTCACCCCCGAGTTCGGGCACTTGCCTTCCGTGCTGGGGGAGGGCAACAAGAAACTGTCCAAACGGGACCCCCAGTCGAACCTCTTCCTTTACCGGGAGCGGGGTTTCCTCCGTGCGGGCCTGCTCAACTACCTCGCGCTGCTCGGCTGGTCCATTGCCGACGACAGGGACATCTTCAGCGTCGACGAGCTGGTGGCGGCCTTCGAGATCGGCAAGGTCAGCTCCAACCCCGCGCGCTTCGACCTCAAGAAGGCCGAGGCCATCAACGCCACCCACGTGCGTGCCCTGCCGGTCGGCGAGTTCGTGACCAGCGTGGTTCCGTACCTCGTCGCCGACGGTGTCCTGCCGGGCGAGCCGGGTGACGAGCAGCTCGCGCGGCTCACCGCGATCGCGCCCCTTGTCCAGGAACGGATCACCGTTCTCTCGGACGCTTCCTCGATGCTGCGTTTCTTGTTCGCCGACGACGCGGAGTTCGAGCCCGAAGAGGACGCGGCGGCCAAGAATCTCGGCGAGGCAGCGAAACCGGTACTGGACGCCGCGATCACCGCGCTCGAAGCCTTGCCGGCGTGGGAGACCGGCGGCATCGAGCAGGCACTCAAAGACGCCCTTGTGGACGGTCTGGGTCTCAAGCCCCGCAAGGCTTTCGCGCCCGTGCGCGTCGCGATCACCGGGCGTACGGTGTCCCCGCCGCTGTACGAATCGATGGAGTTGCTCGGCCGAGACGTTTCGCTCGGCAGGCTGCGCCGCGCACTGGACGGATAACCGAACGGGGACGATCCGTCCACCGGGAGTAGAACGACGGAGCCGGATCAGCGGAGACGCAATCACCTTTTTGGCCGCGTCGCGCGCGCGGTAAAAGCCCTAGCCTCACGGGGTGGATTTCGCCTTGGCACCCCGGACCCCGTTGCCAACCGCTCCTCCCGCCACCGGGCAGGAACCGTGGGTACCGCCCGAACTACGGCTGGTGTGCCTCGACATCGACGACACCTTGATCGACTGCACCGCGGCGATCCGGCGCACCCTCGGCCTGCTCACCGGCCGGGGCGACCTGTGGCCGCTGTGGGATCTCATCACCGAGGAACACGTCGCGCTCGTCGTGGCCGGTCAGATCGACTACCCGACCATGCACCACCGGCGCACCGAGTGCTTCCTTACCGAACTCGGCATCATCGCCGACGCCGATCAGGTGAACTCCTTCGAACGTCGCCGCCGCGAGCTGCTGGCCGATTCCTGGGCGCTCTTCGACGACGTCATGCCGTGCCTGGAATGGCTGCGCGCCGCCGGCCTGCGGCTGGCGGCCGTGACGAACGCCTCGGGTGCGCACCAGCGAAGAAAGATCTCCGACCTCGGCCTCGCCCCGTTTTTCGATCACGTCGCCATCGCCGGCGAACTCGGCGTCGCCAAACCCCATCCTGTGATGTTCCACTCGGTCTGCCTCGAACTCGACTGCGATCCCGCGCGTGCCGTCCATGTGGGAGACAAACTGGACACTGACGCCATCGGCGCGTACAACGCGGGCCTCGGCGCGGTCTGGCTGGACCGCGACGGCGTCGGCGAGCGTGCCCCCGAGGGTGTACACACCGTCGCGGGTCTCGGTGAGCTTCCTGAGCTGCTGGTTTCCGAGTACGCCACCGTCGGCGTGCCCGCGCAGCGCGGTGGCGGGACCCCCGCGTGCACACTCCGGGATCGGGTGCTCTAGTATTTCTCCTCGTGCGGTGCTGAGCCACGCAAGACCGGATCAGTACCTCACTGGGGTATGGTGTAATTGGCAGCACGACTGGTTCTGGTCCAGTTAGTCTAGGTTCGAGTCCTGGTACCCCAGCTGCAAGAGAGACCCCCTCACAAGCCGAGAAATCAGCTCTGGTAGATTCTCTCTCGCAAGAAAAACAGAAAACGCCCCGGTCAACCCGGGGAAAGTTCCTAAGCCCCCGTCGTCTAGCGGCCTAGGACGCCGGCCTCTCACGCCGGTAGCGTGGGTTCGAATCCCATCGGGGGTACGCGAGCGAAGCGAGCCCCGTGTCTGCTGGAAAGCGCAGACGCGAGGCTCGCTCGCGTTGTGTCTACCCGGGGGCCCAGCCCCCGGACCCCCGGGGTGCGGTCGGTGGCGGACCCAGCGTGGTCCTGTCCGGTTGCCGTGCCGGTTCTGGTGTGGATCTCGAGTTGAGCGGCTGAGGGCGCTGGTCAGGTTGGCCGTCAAGCAGCTCAAGATCAGAGAGGCCGGTGTACTCGGCTCGGTGGTGTCTTGGGTGGCGAGTTGGGCAGAGTGCTCTGGGTCTTGTTCTTCTGGCCTTCGAGGTCGTTGTAGGTCTGCCGGAGGGCTTTCGCGGAACGGGTCGTCGGGGTCTCCCGCTTGCGCCTGCGGCATGACGGAGTCCTGGTGCTTTGCCACGTCGGCCAGTTGTCGCTGGAGGCGTTCTCGTTCGGTTTGGCGCTCGCGGGCGGTGTGGTCGTCGAAGCCGGCGAGGTCGTTGGCGAGGATCGTGTGGCGGTGAGCTCCGAAGACTCGGTCGGTGTAGAAGCGGGCGACGGCGTCGAGCAGGTCGTGTGCGGGTCGGGCCCGCCGCGGTTGTTCTTGCGGGGCCGGCAGAGGTAGTAGAAGAGCCGGTTGTGTTTGGTGTCGCCGATCATCCGGCGTCCGCAGCTGTGGATTACTCGTCCTCGGAACAGGAAACGTCCTGGCGCCAGCCTGTGGCATTCCCGTCATGACCTCCGCAGCGGTCGGCTCGTGGGCCACGGTCGACGCGCGCCGTGGGGCGCGGCCGCCTCCGTAGATCTGGACCGAACGGTCCACGATGGGTAGCATCGACCTTGTGCCACGTCCCCGTCAGTTTGATGAGCAGCGCGTGTTATCGGCTGTGCAGGCGGCGTTTTGGGACAAAGGCTACGCGGGCACCTCACTCGAAGATCTTCTGGCGGCCAGCGGGCTCGGCAAGGGAAGCCTGTACGGGGCGTTCGGGGACAAGAAGAGCTTGTTCTTGCGTGTGCTGCGCGAGTACGACGAGGCCAATGACCACATGCTGCGTGCGTGGCTCGAGCAGGCCGATCGCGGCATCGACGTGATCCGGGATTTCGTGACCGGGCCCGTGTGTGATCCCCGTGGTGAACAGGCCCGCCGGGGTTGCCTGCTTGCCAACACGGCAATGGAGCTCTCGGCGAGTGCTGCCGAGGTGGCCGCGGAGGCGCGCCGCAGCTACGCCTCAACCACTGCCGCGCTGAGCGACGCCATACGACGTGCGCAGCGCGAGGGCGACGTCGCGCCCCATCTCGACCCGGACGTCACTGCCCGTGCGGTGCTGTCCGGTCAGCTCGGGCTGATCATGCTCGGTCGAATCGGTCAGGATCCGGCGGCCTTGTCGGCCACGGCCACGGCTCTGCTCGACAGTCTGCTGCCCGCGCCCTGAGCATCCTGTCATGGTGACGTGCGGCACACTGCTCCGGTGGTTATTGACCGGCCGGTCCATAAAGGGTGTTATGGACCGTACAGTCAATAAGCTGGATGGGAGTTGTCATGAAGGCGCTGGAGGGCAAGGTCGCGGTCGTGACCGGGGCGAACGCGGGTATTGGGCTGGCGATCGCGCGGGCCTACCGTGCCGAGGGTGCACGGGTGTTCGTCGCCGGCCGTCGCCAGGCGCAGCTCGACGAGGTCGAGGCCGAACTCGGCCCTGAGGTCACCGGTGTTCGCTGCGACGTAGGCCGGCTCGAGGATCTCGACGGGCTCTACGCGACCGTCGCCGAGCGGGCGGGTCACATCGACGTCCTGGTGGCCAACGCCGGGATCGGGATCGCTGCCCCGCTGGGCGAGATCACCGAGGAGCAGTTCGACGCCATGTTCACCACCAACGTCAAGGGCTCACTGTTCACCGTGCAGAAGGCGTTGCCGCTGCTGTCGCCGGGGGCATCGATCATCCTCACCGGGTCGACGGCGATTTCCCGGCCCCAGTCATATCTGCCCGTGTACGGGGCGACCAAGGCCGCGATCCGCAACCTGGTTCGCGGGTTCGCCCACGAAGCCGGGGCGCGTCAGTACCGGATCAACGTGCTCTCGCCCGGCGGTACCCGCACGCCGGGTTTGCAAGAGCTGGTCTCACCCGAAGAACTCACCGCCGCCGGGGCGTCGATTCCGCTCGGCCGATTGGCCGAGCCTGAGGAAATCGCCGCGGCAGCCGTCTTCCTCGCCTCGGACGCGTCCAGCTACGTCAACGGTTCCGAACTTGCCGTGGACGGCGGCTACGCCCAGATCTGAGCTTGTCGTTGAGGGAACCGGCCGGCGACACGCACTCCCAGTTGAGCATGAACGCAGCCCTGGGCAGATGATTCTCCTTGCGAGAGAAGGAAGATCGATTCAACGGAGCCGTTCGTTTGACAGACCCGCTCATCGGGTGCGGGTGCCCAGGATGGCTTCGGACTCGGCCAGGCCGATATCGCTGGGGTCCTGACGGTCGGTGAACACGCGTTTGTGTTGTCTGGCGCGCAGTTCCAGGTGGGCTTGTGCGGGTTTCGGGTAGCCGTAGCGTTCACGGGCTTGGCCGGGGCTGAGGGTTTCGGGAGTTTCGGGCGGGATGCCGAACAGGATCGGCGCCACAATGGGCGTGGTCGAGGGGGACAGCAGGTGCAGCGCGCCGAGCTGGAGCCAGCGGCTGATCCGGGTCAGGCGGAAGGAGATCCGCATGACCGGCACGATCAGCGTGTCCAGCAGACGGCTCTGGCGGATGCCCGCCATTTCGCGCATCCAGTGCGGCATCGACGCGATGGTCGCGATGCGCAGGGCGGTGGTCATGACCAGCGTCGCGGGCCAGTAGACCGGCGGCATCGGCGGCAGCATCACCTCGGCGTGCAGCAGATGGTCCATTGTGGACCGAGCGACCTCGGAGCCCGATAGGTGGGGACGCATCCGCTCGAAGTACTCGCGCACGCCGTCGCGGTCGCGGGGAACGTCGGCGGGGTCGCAGGTCTGCAGTTCGGCCGCGGTGGCGCAGTCGGCCCAGTAGCGGGCCTCCTCGGCCGGGCTGAGCCTGCCGGGGCCGTATTTCTCGTAGGCGTACAGAATCGAGTGCCACGCGGTCAGGTGAATCCACAACTGTGACGCGGGATCGTTGGCGTCATAGGGTTTGCCGCTGTCCGGCTCGATGCCGATGCCCACCGAGTGAACCTTGACCAGGACGTCAGCGGCTTTCATGGTGCTGCGGGTGCCGCCGAAGGCGACCATCGCGAAGTACCGCAGCGTGCGGTCGTAGCGGGTACGCGGGCGGGTGCGGATCTGCTGGGTAGCGTCGACGGACGCCACCAGCCCGGGGTCGAGTTCCTCGACCACCACCGCGCGCTGGAACCCCACGGTGAGCGACGTCGGGTAGGTCCAGACCTTCCAGGTCACCGAGCCGGGGCCGAAGAAGCCGTGGTCGGCGTGTGGCGTGATCTTCGAGCGGGCGCCGCGCGCGAGCCGTAGCGCGCCCCCGGCCGACGGCGGCGCGCCGGTCACCGCGGTCAGCACCGGCGAAACCACCCGTACCAGGCCGAGCAGCAGCAGCCCGATCGCACCCGTGCCGAGCAGGACCACCACGACCGCGACGAAGATCCATGCCGACGGCGTTTGCCAGCGCAGGTCGCCCGCGTAGCGGAGCACGCCGATTAGCGCGAGCAGCCCGAAGTCGACCAGCGCGGCCAAACCGACCGCGACGCGCCGCAGATCGCCGTCGGCCGTGGCACACAGGACGAGCACGCCGATGGTGATCATCCAGACGCACAGCTCGCGCAGGTCCAGCACACTCACCGGCCAGGGCCACCACGTCCTGAACCGCTCGGGGCGGGCGTAGAACATCACCCCGGCGGCCAGCAGCCCGGTCCCCTCGATCCCGGCGACGAGGCGTGCCCACACCGGCATCGGCGCGGTGCGTACGCGGCCATCGAGATCGTTGTCCGCCCGGCGGGTGAGCTGGGCGGGCAACGTCAGCACCGCGAGCAGCAGCGTGAGCCCGGTGACGAACAGCCATACACCCGCGACGGGCACAGTGAAGGACATCCCGGCGACGGTGACTCCGCGGGACGGGTTCAGGTCGCCGTCGTGCAGTTCGGTGGTGAGCAGGCTGCCACCGGCCAGCACGAGCGGTGCGACCGCGGCGATCCGGGCGTTCGTCCAGCCCGGCTCCAGCGCGGCCAGCGCGAACAATACGAAGGCGGCGCCGAAACCGGCGCCCGTCGTGGTGGCCGTGAGCGGGTTCGCCACGGTCCACGCGAACCAGACGTCCGTCGCGCCGCTGCCCACGTACAGCACGAGGAACAATCCCCCGCACACCGCCACGAGCGGCCCGAACAAACCGTCACGCACCGCGGGGGCCAGCGCCTTGCCCGCCAGCTCCGGAACGCGCAGCCGGCTGTCGAAATGTTCCATCGCGATAGTCCTCTTCGCCGAGTCGCCGTCCGGGGTCAGGTGTGCGGGCAGTTTCCTTGGAACGCGGACGTTTTGGGGTCCTTCGGGATGGGGCAGAGGAACTGCTCGTACCGGATGTCGTTGTCCACGAAGCGTTTGAGCCACGAGATGCCGTACTTCGCGACGGTGACGTTCGGGAGCGCCGGTCCGATGTGACCGCCACCGGCGACCTCGACGTAGGCCTTGTTCAGTCCCGGGGACAGCCTGTCGTAGAACGCTTTCGCGTGGATCGGGGTCGGCGCGATGAGATCGCCTTCGCCGCCGATGACGAGCGTCGGCGTGCGGATGCCCGCGAAGTCCCCGCCGATGTCCCACGGGACGATCGGGACGGCTGCTTTGAGGTCGTGGTTGCGCGCGGCTGCCTCCAGGGTTCCGCCGCCACCCATCGAAACGCCCATGACCGCCAGCCGGGAGTGGTCGAGATGGTCCTTGGCCGGGCTCTTCTCCACGAGGAACTTCAGCGCGGCCAGGAGCTGGTCCGCGCGGGCGGTGGGGAAGTCGGCCGGCGAGTTGGTGCCGAAGGTCAGCACGACGAAACCCTGCGAGGCCAGCCGGGGACCGAACCAGCCCAGCAATGCCTCCGGCTCAAGGAAACCGGGCGCGATCGCGACCGCGCCGAAGGTGCCCTGGCTGGTGTCGGTCGGGTAGGTCACGGTCCCGCCGCCGAACCCATTGCCCGCCGGTACGGACGCCTGGGTCACCGCGAACGGCCCTCGTTCCGCCTCGATGCTCGCCATGGTGGGATTCGGGCCCCGTTGGTAGGGATTGCCGGCGTCCGCCACGGGGGAGGCGGACGCCAGTCCCGAACCGATCAACGCGATCGTGGCGGCCGCGGCCACCGCGGACGTCAGCTTATGCCGTGTTCGCATGGTATTCAGGCTCCTCGGTCGGAATGGTCCTCGACGGTGAAGAGGGTGGGGCGCGCTGGGACGCCCCACCCGATCCGCGTGGCGATCAGCCCTGAACGTCGGTGGTGCCCAGCAGCGTGTCCTGGGCCGGCGGGTCCAGGGCGAGGTCGACGTCGAACTCGCCGAGGCCGCTGTCCGTCACGACGTGCGAGGTCGCTTTCGGGCCCACGGCGGACTTCGCCGGTCCTGTCGGCACGCCCGTCGGGATGGTGAGATCGACCTTGCCGCTCGCCGTGAACTTCAACGGTCCCTGCGGCGGCACCGGGGTCTCCGGAATGGGCACGTTGATGGCCAGCGGCAGGCTCTTGCCGTTGCTGACGGTCAATACCACCGATCCGCGGATCGAGCCGGAGATCTTCGTACCGCCGATGAGCCGGAGACCGTCGGCGGCGACGTCGCCCGCGTCCGCGTCGATGCTGAACGGCACCGATACGGTCTCGCCGACCTTGACCGTCGCCGGGATGTCCGTGTGGATGACCGACTTCACCTGCTGGTCGCCGATGATCGGGAACGCCGCCGTCCAGGTCACCTCCTTGTCCGCCGCGCTCGCCGGAGCGGCGCCCAGAACGCCCGCCGTGACCGCCGTGATCGTGGCCAGAACGCCGAGACGGCCGGCTCTGCGAACTTTCGGTCGTGCCGTTGTAGCTGTCATTTCGCGCACCCACTTCGTCGTTGAATGAACACTGGAAACAACAAGGAGACCGGCACCGTGATCAGGGGAGCTCAGCCGGACTCCGCACCGCCTCGGCCCGTAGTCCGGTCGGTGCGGATTGTGACGTTAGCGAGGAAAACGGGTACGCCACATACGGAGATATACTTATTCGGACCCCGGTCGCCGGGATGTTCGCATTTTTCTGTCACCCGGCACATGCCGACGCCGTGTTCGTATGATCGACATGACAAAAACCGGTGGGCGCGTACTGCCCGGAGCGGGTTGTCAAGCGGGTGGTGTGCGGCTCTGCCAGGCGGCGACCTGGGCCCGGGTCGTGAAGCCGAGCTTGGCGAGAATGCGCTGCACGTGGACCTCGGCGGTACGCTGGGCGATCACCAGGCGCCCGGCGATCTCCCGGTTGGTCAGCCCCTGCGCGATGAGCGCCGCGACCTCGGACTCCCGCCTGGTCAGCTGCCGGGCGCCGGTTTCCCGTGCACCCGGGCGGTTTTCCCCCAGTGCGGACCGCAGTGCGAGGTCGCCGGACAGCGCCCGGCCTTCGGTGAAAGTCTCGGCGAAGGCCGCGTCACCCAGGATCCGCTGGGCGTCGGCCAGAGTCCGGCGGGCACGTCCGCGATACCGGTGGTGGACCTCCACACCGGCGGTCGTGTGTTTCGGCAGCTCGCCCATCTTGGCCCACAGGGCATCCGCCATGCCCAGTACCGCGGCCGCGCGTGCGTGCTCGCCCCGGCGCCCCGCGGCGATGGCGAGAATCTCCAAGGTGAGCGCCTTGACCAACACGTTGTCGATGTCGCGCATGAGCCGCAAAGCCTGCCGCCCGGTGGTTTCCGCCGCCTCCGCTTCTCCGGCATAGGCGTCGAGGAAGGCGAGCGCGAACCACGACCAAGCCTGCCAATAGACATCACCACACGCGACACAGCGGGCGATTTCCTCGGTGATGATGCCGCGGCCCCGATCGCGTTCCCCGGAAAGGCCGACCACCAGGCCGTAACAACATTGCGCGAAGAACTCGCCCCGCACCACTTCGTGCGCGCGGAAGGTTTTCAGGGCGTTTTCGAACAGCGGTACCGCCTGGTCCGGGTTCCCGGTGATCAGGGCCGCCAGTCCCCCTACCGCCGCCACATAGGCCGCCTCGACCTCGTGGTGGAGTCGCTCGGCCAGTTCGCCCGCCCGGACCAGTTCGGCAACGGCCGCCTCGGCGTCCCCGCGGAACAGAGCGAACGACGCCTTCCGGCGGAGGCCCGTGACCCGCAGCGGCTCGTCATCCGGCACCAGCCGCAGGGCGCGATCGAGCCTGATGAGCGCTTCGGCGCCATACCCCTGGACGGTGAGGAAATCCTGAAGGCTCTGATCCATCTCGAGCGCGGTAACGGCTTCGCCCGGTTCGGTCAGACAGAAATCGAACGCGGCGCGGATGTTGGCGTAGTCGCGCCGGATCCGGGCCAGCCACGTCAGCTGATCGGGTCCCGACCATTCCGTTTCGAACCGACCGCACAACGCGGCGTAGAAATCCCGGTGCAGCCGGGCGACCCGTGACCGGTCGCCGGACTCCGCGAGCAGGTCCTGCCCGTATTCCCGCAGCGCCTCGGTCATGCGGTACCGGCTCTCGCCCAACTGTTCCTCCCGGGCGAGTACGGACTTGTCCACCAGCCCGTCGAGCACCTCCGCCGCGCCCGCGCCGCAGACGGTTTCCGCCGCCACCCGGTCGAAGCCCCCCGAGAACACCGACGCCCGCGCCCACACCCGCTGCTCGGCCGCCGAACACAGGCCGTAACTCCAGTCGAGCGTCGCCCGCAGGGTCCGGTGCCGCTCCGGCGCGGCCCGCGGTCCGGTCGTCAGCAACCCCAGCCGCGCCGACAACCGTTGCGCCAGCTGGGAAACCGACAGCACCCGGACCCGCGCGGCCGCCAGCTCGATCGCCAGCGGCAGCCCTTCTACCTGCCGGCACACCAGCGCTACGTCGCCGTAGTTCTCCTCGGTCACCTCGAACGACGGCGTGACCGCGCGCGCCCGGTCCACGAACAACCGCGCCGCGTCGTACCGCTTCAGCTCCGACGGCGACCGCACCTCGCCGGTCTCCGGAACGCGCAAGGGCGGCACCGGCAGCACGGACTCCCCGCGAATCCCCAAGGGCTGCCTGCTGGTGGCCAGCACGACCGCGTCGGCGCATCGCGTCCGCACCGCATCCGCGAACTCCGCGCACGCCGAGGCCAGATGCTCACAGTTGTCCAGCACCAGCAGCAGCCGCCGTCCCCGGAGGTGCCTGACCACCGCTTCCAGCGCGGAGTGCCGGGATAACTGCCGCAGACCCAGCTCACCGCCGACCACGGCGGCCACCAGCCCGGCGTCGCGCAACTCGGCCAGCTTGACGAACACGACGCCGTCGGGAAACCGGTCCCGCACGCTCGCGGCGACGCGCACCGCGAGCCGTGTCTTGCCCACGCCGCCCGTGCCCGTCAACGTCACCACGCGGCCCGGCGCCAGCAACCCCCGCACCTGCACCAGCTCGTGCCGGCGCCCCACATAACTTGCCACCTCGGCCGGAAGACCCGACGTTCCGCTCTGCCGACTCACGACCATCCCGCTTCCACCGTCTTCAATCCGGTTGGCAAGTAAAAAACCCGCCGCGCTCATCCCTGCCCGGAATCCGGGCACCCGAGTGCTCACCAAAGTGACAACCTATTCCGGGGGCAGGCGGGTTCTGCTCGGGCGATGTTGACACGACTTTCCGGCAATGGCCACTCTTTTTCCGCATCCGAGGGTTTTGCCGAACGGAGGGACGGTTATGTCTTTTTCTGCTCGCCGCGGGGTTGCTTCCGCGCTGGCCGCCACGATGATAGCCGCCGGTGCGGCCGTCGCGTCGAATGGCTCGGCCGTCGCCGGTCAGGCCGGTGGAGACCCCTATCCCGGCGCGGAATGGGAACGCGGCGACCCCGCCGCGGCCGGGTTCGACTCCGCCAAACTGGCGAAGATCGCCGAGGAACTGAAGGCGGACAAGTCGAACTGCCTGGCGGTCGTCCGGCACGGGCGGCTGGTCGCCGACTGGTACTGGAACGGCACCGGCCCCGACTCCGCCCGGGAGGTCTGGTCGGCGACCAAATCGGTGTCGAGCACCCTGACCGGCATCGCCCAGGCCGAGCACAAGCTCAGCATCGAGGACAAGGCGTCGCGCTACATTCCCGCCTGGACCGGAACACCGTCCGCCGACGTCACGGTCAAGGACCTGCTGAGCAACGACTCCGGCCGCCACTGGACGAACTTCATCGACGACGCCGTGAAGGTCTTCTCCGCACGGGACCGGACCGCGTTCGCCGTCTCCCAGCCCCAGGACGTCCCGCCCGGCCAGGTCTGGGCCTACAACAACACCGCCATCCAGACCCTCGACGCCGTGCTCGGCAAGGCCACCGGCGACAAGCCCGCCGACTACGCCAAGAAGAAACTTCTCGACCCGCTGGGCATGAAGCACTCGAACATGACCCAGGACCAGACGGGCAACACCACCACGTTCATGGGCCTGCAGTCGACCTGTCAGGACATGGCCCGCTTCGGCTATCTCTTCCTGCGCAAAGGACACTGGAACGACACCCAGGTCGTGCCCGAGCAGTGGGTCGGTGATGCCACCGGAAAGCCGTCGCAGGACATCAGCGCCGCCTACGGATATCTCTGGTGGCTCAACCGGCTCGGCCCCGTCGCCACCGTGCAGCACTCCATGACCCGCGAGGACAGCGCGAAAGCCCCGCACACCCAACTCGTCCCGTCTGCCCCGCAGGATATGTACTGGGCCCTCGGTCTCGGCGGCCAGATCCTCCAGGTCGACCCCGGCTCGGACACGGTCGTCGTCCGCCTCGGTCCCGCGAGCCTGACCAGCCCGTTCCCCACACCGGCGAAAACCGCCAGGATCGTCACCGAAGCCCTGGTCCGGCCCTGAAACACACGGGTCGGCAGCCGGGCACTTCATGAGGGAAGAAAACGCGATTAAGATGAACTCGGCTCATATTTCGCTCCCGAAGAGCGCGTCGGCCACGCCGATGATCACCCGCGTAATAATTCGGCATTCGATGATTCGTGTCCGCGTGATAATTATCGGTCTTGTCTGCCGGACACCGTCTGCGACCCTTGTCCGTAAATCGGCAACACCTTAGTGTTCCCGTCAGTGGGCAGTCGGTCATCCGGATCGCGGCCACACTTTTCCCATTCTCTGTGTTCCTTCAAAGAAGAAAGGGCCGGAAATGACCTCAGCCATGCTGAAAGCCGCCGTGCGTCCCGCGGCGAGGGCAGGCATCATCGCCGCCGTCGCCGCGATTACCGTAGGAGTGTTCGGCGCCGGGATGGCCAGCGCCGCGGACAAGGAACTGACCTACAAGGGCGAGTTCCCGATCATCGGCGCGCAGTCGGTGAAAGTCGTCGTGCACGCGGACATCCCGAAGAACGTCAAGGCGGGCGAGGCACTCGACGTACCGTTCAACCTGGACGTCGACGCCGGTGCCGCCGCCGGTGACGGCCTGCGGCTGATCGGCACCAAGAACCTGTCCGGCACCATCAAGTCCGCGATCAAGGCCACCCTGAGCGGCGGCCAGTCCGTCCCGATCGCCATCGAACTGCCGATCCCGGACACCCAGGTGCCGCCGCAGGGGCCGCTGACCTTCAAGGCGAACGGCGCCGTGAAGTTCACCGTGCCGAAGGGCACCCCAGCCGGCGAGGCGAAGATCAACGTCGACCCGAAGGCCACCTCGCACGTCAAGACCGACAGCGCGCTCGGCGAGTTCGACGTCAACCTCGAGCTGGACCCGCCGACCCAGGACACCCTGCTCGGCTCGACCCAGATCGGCTGACCGAACGGAACTCCGGTGTGGTGGGGGGGGGGGGGCGGGCGGCCCCGCCCCCCCCCCCCCCCACCCCCGCCCGCGCGGGCGCTCTGGGTGTCTGCCACACGCACACAGACA
>NZ_JBHYIQ010000014.1:138797-145215 GCF_042739895.1 Amycolatopsis sp. NPDC059021 | reverse complement strand
GGGATGCACTGAAAGCGCCCTTCAGCTCACCGAACGCACCGAAAGCGCCCTTCAGCACAAGCAGGGGCAGCCCCAGACCGGCGCAGTCCAGCCCAGACCGGCTCAGCCCCGCATGGAGGAGAGATCAGCGGTCGCCGGGGCGGTTGAGGAAGGCCGAGGCGACGGAGAGGACGCAGGCGACGCCGACGATCGCGCTGACCCACCACGGGCCGCCGATCACGAGGTTCCACACGAACGCCGCCGCCATCAGCACGGCCGCGATGATGTTCCGGACCTGCAGCCCGCTCGGTTTCGCCATGTCACCGACCCTCTCATACGAGCCGGGACGGCTGATCACCACGCGGCGCGTTCGACGTAGCTGGTCCCGACGGCGAGCGTCATCGTGTACGTAGCCGAGCGGCCAGTCGCTTGTCACCACGTGCCGAGGCTGCCCGCCACCATGCGGCGTGGACACCAAGCGAACCAAGCGAACCAAGCGCGGAGCCGCTCACCACGTGGCGCGTTCGCCGGGTTCGAGCAACCGCAGCCGATCCGCCAGCCCCGCCGCCGAGAACGCGGAAGCGACGTCCGCGGGGCCTTCGCTGAAGTGTTTCCAGCCACGCAGGTGCAGCGGGACCACCACATCCGCCGCGAGGATCCGGGTGGCTTCGACGGCGTCGACACTGGTCAGTGTCAGGGGAGCGCCGTCGAACAACGCGGTCCGCGCGGCACCGGCGAAGAGGACGGCGAACTCCACCGGCCCGGCGATGCCCGCGATCTCCCGCACGACGTCCAGCGACGCGTTGTCACCACTCACGTACACCGTCGGCAGGCCTTCGCCGCGCAGCAGGAAGCCGATCACCTGGCCGGTCACCGGCTCGGCGCCGGGCGGGCCGTGCAATGCCGGGACGGCGACGACCTCGACCGCGCCGACTTGCGCGGATTCCCACGGCTTCAGGCCGCGTGCGGTCCCGCCCAGCCGCGACGCCCCGCCGGTGGTCGTGAAGGTCACCGGCACGGAAGCCAGGAACTCCCGGCCGGCCGGGTCGAGGTTGTCGGCGTGCTCGTCGTGGGAGAGCAGCACGGCGTCGATGCGGCCCACCTCGGACGCGCCGAGCGCGGGCTCTTCGGTCTTGGTCAGCGGACGGCCGGGCGCGCCGCCCTGCACACCGAGGCCGCTGAACGTCGGATCGGTGAGGAACCGGGCGCCGCCCAGTTCGAGAACGGCGGTCGGCCCGCCGACGAAGGTCACAGCAAAGGTCACGTGCACCGACAACACCGCGAGCGCCGGAGAACTTCCCCGCTCAGCAGGCCCGCAAATATTCGACCTGGTCGATCAGGTTCTCGGCGCCGTAGTCGAACAGGCGCGTGGCCCCGGTCTCGCTGAAGCCGCACTTGCGGTAGAAGCGGCGAGACTGCGGAGTGTCGCGCCACGTCCACAGATGCACCTGGGCGAAGCCGTCGCCGGACAGGCGCCGCAGCGTCTCGGTCATCAACGCGGCGGCGATGCCGCTGCCCCAGCCGTCGGGGTGACCGTAGAAGCTGGAGATCTCGGCGAAACCCGGCCGTTCCGAAGACGGGAGCGAATAGGACAACGCCATCGGACGTCCGTCGAGTGCGCCGAGCAACAGCGTTCCCGCGCCTTCGGCGATCCGCGCGTGCCAGCGGCCCCGCCTGCTCCGGAGGGCTTGCTCGGCGAACTCCGGATCGAAGGACGGCGCATACGCCACCTTCCACGCGGCGGTGTGGATCTCACCGAGCACGTCGCCGTCGTCCGGCCCGGCCTCCCGAATCTCGATCATCCGGTCACCCTAGGGCGCCGACTGCCGCCGCGAGCTGATCACCCCGGTGTTGAACCCGGCCAGGTGCAGCCCACCGGCGAAGCGCGCGTGCTCGATCTTCACGCACCGGTTCATCACGACGTCCAAACCGGACTCACGGCCTCGTGCCGCGACGTCCTCATGCCACAGCCCGAGCTGCAGCCACAACGTCCGAGCGCCGGCGTCGATGACCTCCTCGGCCACCTGCGGCAGGTCGTCGTGCTTGCGGAACACGCTGACCAGGTCCACCTCGCCCGGCACGTCCTTCAGCGACGGATACACCGGCCGCCCGAGCAGCGTGTCCAGCCGCGGGTTCACGAAGTTGACCTCGTAGCGCGTCGAGGACAGCAGGTAGGTCGCGACGAAGTAGCTCGGCCGGGCCGGATTCGCGGACGCGCCGACCAGCGTCACCGACTTCGTCCGCCCCAGGATGCGCCGCCGCTCGACGGCCGAGACGTCGTACGTCATCCGGCCACCGCCTTGTCCAGCGCCTGGTCGAGATCCCAGAGGATGTCCTCGACGTCCTCCAGCCCGATCGACAACCGGATCAGGTCCGGCCCGACTCCCGCGGCCCGTAACTGCTCGTCCGACAGCTGTGCGTGCGTGGTCGACGCCGGGTGGATCACCAGCGTCCGCGCGTCACCGACGTTGGCCAGATGCGACAGCAGCTCGACCGATTCGACGAACTTCTCGCCCGCCGCGCACCCGCCTCGGAGTCCGAAGGAGAACACCGCGCCGGGCCCGAGCGGCAGATACCGCTGCGCGAGCGCGTAATGCGGATGCCCCGGCAGACCGGCGTAGCCGACCCACTCGACGCGGTCGTCCAGCTCCAGGTATTCGGCGACGGCGCGGGCGTTGGCGACGTGCGCGTCCATCCGCTGCGGCAGCGTCTCGACGCCTTGCAGCAGAAGGAAAGCCGAGTGCGGCGAGAGCACTGCTCCGATATCGCGCAACTGCTCTGCCCGCAGCCGCGTGCAGAAAGCGTATTCGCCGAAGTTCTCCCAGTACTTCAGGCCGCCGTAGCTGTCGACGGTCTCGGTCATCCGAGGGAACTTTCCGTTGCCCCAGTCGAACTTCCCGGATTCCACGACGATTCCGCCGAGCGTGGTCCCGTGCCCGCCGAGGAATTTCGTCGCCGAGTGCAGCACGATGTCGGCGCCGTGCTCGATCGGACGGCACAGGTACGGCGTCGCGAGCGTCGCGTCCACCACGAGTGGAATGTCGTGTGCGTGCGCGAGATCCGCCAGCCCGGCGATGTCGGCGATCGCGCCGCTCGGGTTGCCGACGACCTCGGTGTAGAGCAGTCGCGTCTTCTCGGTGATCGCCGCCGCGTAATCCTCGACGCGGTCACCGCTCACAAAGGTCGTCTCGATGCCGAAGCGGGCGAGAGTGCCGGTGAGCTGTGTGACCGTCCCGCCGTAGAGCCCGCTCGCGGACACGATGTGGTCACCGGCTTCGGCGAGCGCGGAGAACGTCAGGAACTCCGCGGCCTGCCCGCTGCCGGTCGCGACGCCGCCGATCGCGCCTTCGAGACTCGCGATCCGCTCCTCGAAGGCCGCCACGGTCGGGTTACCGATCCGGCTGTAGATGTTGCCGTACTTCTGCAGCGCGAACAGGTTCGCCGCGTCCGTGGCGTCCTCGAACACGAAGCTGGTGGTCTGGTAGATCGGCACGGCGCGGGCACCGGTCGCCGGATCAGGGGTGCCGCCCGCGTGCAGCGCGCGCGTGCGGAAGCCCCACGTACGTTCGCTCATCGAGCGTCACGGTACTCAGCGTTCCAGCTCGTGGCCATCGATTCCCAGCCGATGGACCGCGGCGAGATAGTCCGACACCGCCGGGACGTCACCGGCATCGGAGATCAGCGCGATATAGCCGTCGGGCCGGATCAGCACGAGGGTGCGGTCGGTCGCGCCGTAGGCGTCGGTGAGCTGGCCCTCGGCGTCGGCGATGTCGCCGGGGCCGGTCGATTGTCCGACGACCTGGAGAATCCTGAGGTCGAACGAAGAGGCTTCGAGCGCGGACGCGGGCCCGAAGTTCAGCAACGTGAAGCGCCCGCCGCGCGTCAGCTCGAACAGCCGGCGTGTGCCCTCCACCGTCGTCAGCTTGACGGCGTCAGGGGCGCGATCACCGGCGCGGAGCGGGGCAGTCTCGTCGCGGTCGTCGCGCGCCAAGGCGGAGCCGCGATAGGTGATGCCGAGCTGCATCGTGGTCGCGTCGCGGCGGACGGGGACGCCCTTCGGCTCGATCGCCTGCTTCAAGCGCGCGTTCGAGAGCGCGAGCACGTAGGCCGCGACCGGCCGTCGCTCGGCTTCGTAGCTGTCGAGCAGCGTCGGCGAGGCGCCCTTGATGACCGCCGCGAGCTTCCAGCCGAGGTTGTGCGCGTCCTGGATGCCGGTGTTCATCCCCTGCCCGCCGGCGGGGGAGTGGATGTGCGCCGCGTCGCCGGCGAGGAACACGCGTCCCTCGCGATAGCGGTCGGCGAGACGAATGTTGGCGCGCCACAACGACGACCACTCCGGCTCGTGGAGGCGGATGTCGGTGCGGCCGCTCCGCCGATCGAGGATCGCCTGCATGTTCGCGAGGCTGAGATCGGGATCCTGTCCCGGCGCGATGCTCGCCTGGTACTGGAAGGCGTCGGTCGAGGGCAGCGGGCAGAGGTTGACGAGGCCGTCGGCTTGCCGCCACATGTGCCAGGCGTCGCGATCGAGGCCGTCGGCCTCGACGTCGGCGACGATCATCCGCACCTCTTCGCGAGTCTCGCCCTCGAAAGCGATACCGGCCTGCTTGCGGACGATGCTGTGGCCGCCGTCGCAGCCGACCAGCCAGCGCGCGGTGATCGTCTCAGCCACGCCGTCCCTGACGACCACCGCCGACACGCCGTCGTCCGACTGCTCGAAGCTTGCGAGCGCGGTGCTGAACTCGACCGTGCCGCCGAACTCCGCCAGCCGCAGCCGCAGTGCTTCCTCGATCCGCCATTCGGGCGTGATCAGGCTTGCCGGATAAGGAATATCGGGGCGATCCTCCAGCGGCTCGCCGCCGCTCGTCGTCACCTGGCCATCGGGGGCGGTCGAGCGGATCGGCATCGCCATCCGGCCGTGGGCGAGCACGCGATCGACGATGCCGAGATCGTCGAACACCTCAAGGGTGCGTGGCTGGACGCCCTTGCCGCGCGACCCGGGCCGCGGGCCGGGCGCGGCCTCGATCAGCCGGAACGAGACGCCGTCGCGGGCTAGCTCGCAGGCCAGGGTCAGCCCGGTCGGGCCGGCGCCGACGATCAGCACCGTGGTCTCCACCATCTTCTCGCTCCCTCATAAGAGATGAATCCATCTCTTATGAGCGTAGAGAGATTCGCTAAGGAATGCAAACCTTCCTTATAATGGGGTCGTGACCCCACCTGACGAGACGCCCTCCCGGCAACGCCGCCGCGGGCCCGAACTCGAGGCCGCGCTGCTGGACGCGGCCTGGGACGAGCTGGTCGAGGCCGGTTTCGCGAAGCTGACCATGGAGTCCGTCGCCACCCGCGCCGGCACCGGCATCGCCGTGCTGTACCGCCGCTGGGCCAACAAGGACGAACTCGCGCTCGCCGCGCTGGAGCACTACCGGGACAGCCACCCGGTCGACTTCCCCGATACCGGCTCCCTGCGCGGCGACCTCCTCGAAGCGCTGACCGGCATGGGTCAGGCTCGCGCCGCCTTCTTCGCCATCGCCGTGGCCGCGGTCGTCTCGGGACTACTGGCCGGAGCCGGGCTCACTCCCGCCAAGGTGCGCGACCGGATCATCGGCGACCAACGGCTGGTGCGCGTCCGGACCCTCTACCAGCGTGCCCACGACCGCGGCGAGATCGACCTGGAGCGGATCCCCGCCGCGGTGCTCGCCCTGCCGTTCGACCTGGTACGTCACGATCTGCTGATGGACCTCAAACCCGTTAAGCCCGCGCGCATCCAGTCGATCGTCGACGAGCTTTTCCTGCCCCTCGTCCGGCTTGACGGCTAGTCGTCGACGTCCCAGGTCTGCTGCTGGCCCTTCGCGGGGTCGCAGGGTTCGGCGGTGACCTTCTTGAAGTCGTAGGACAGACAGGTGTGGCCGCTCGCGTTCTCGAGGAGCCCCTTCGAGCGGCCCTCGCCGCGCAATGTCCAGCGCTGTGCGGGCGCGCCGTCGCAGGCGCTGGTGTACACCGACCTGCTGTTGCGGCCCACTTCGAGACAGCGTTTCGAGGCGACGTCCTCGAACACCATGCTGCCGGACACGTGCCACTGGTGCTTCGGGTCGCAGCGATACGTGTCGACCAGGCCGCCGTCCTCGCCGAGGCAGTAGCCGGTGTGGGCGTGCTTGAGCTGGTACGGCGGATCGGCCGAGGCCGTGCCGGAGAACGACATGGTGGCGAGCAGGACGGCCGGGACCAGTACACGCGCACGCTTCACCGGACAACTCCTCACCGTGGTGGCAGTTCACTCTCTGCCTACCGTGCGGTGCCGGTTGTGGGAAGTCGCCCGACCGTGGCTGAGCGTGGGCTGAAGGGGACTTTCCTCGCAAAGCCAGAGGGGGAGAGAACCCAGAGAGCGGCGTATGCATCTGAAAAAACCCCGACGCCCCCGGGCGCGCGGCGCCACGGGGGGCCG
>NZ_JBHYIQ010000014.1:90557-138787 GCF_042739895.1 Amycolatopsis sp. NPDC059021 | reverse complement strand
GGTGGGGGGTTTTGGGCGACTTTGCCCGGCTGTCTGGGTAGCCACCCCCCCTTCAGCGCGTCTTACGAGACGAAAGTCCCCTTCAGCCCAGGGCGGCGCGGAGCCTTCGGTCGCGTTCGGCGGGGGTCTGGCGCGGACAGCTGGTGCACTTCGGGTTCCCGGCTTCGTAGATGAGGCAACATGAAGCCCGCCGCACGACCGGCGAACGGCCGACCCGGACGAAGCGCGGCGACGGCATCCCGAGCCCGATCGCGGACACCAACGGCGAAGCGAGTGTCATGGCGCGCTCCGGATCGGACGTCCACAGTAGACGGTTGCCGATGGAATCCGTGGCGATCGCCCCCAGCGCCCGAGGATTCGCCCCCGAGACGGAAGCGATGGTACGGATCGCGGTTCCCAACGCCTCCGAGAACGCGGTACCCAACTCGACCAGATCTGCGGACAACGGCCGGGACGAACGCGCGCCGAGGAAGCGGCCGTCCGAAACCATGTCCAGCGAAACGGCGTCCAGCGAGGGATCCAGCGCGACACCGGTGGAGACCAGCGACTCCAGCGACGGCGCCACCAGCACCGACGACAGCGAGTACCACCAGATCGTCCCGAGCACTTCCGGCCGCGCGCAGCCGTAGAGCTTCGCCGCGCCGCCGATCCGCGCGCGGACCCACGCGGGGTCGGCGAGCAGGGTGGCGGGCTCGGTCAGGTCCGGGTTCATTCCGTCACCGCGCGATAGACCGACACCGCGAACGACGTCGTGACGTCGACAGGCGAGGCGAGCGCTTCGAGGCGGGCACGCCGGTCGTCGGTGAGGTGATGCGCCGTCGGGCCCATGTCGACGACTTCGCGGATCAACTCCGGCGAGAATTCCACCCGATTGGTGACCTCGATCCGACTCGTCCGGGTGAAGTATTCGCGCAAGGTGCGCTCCAGTCGTTCGTCCTTCCGTTCGTCCACATCGAGCACGAGGTCGCCGAGTTCGCGCAGATGGCCCGCCGTCGGCGTCGCGACCACCAGCAGGCCACCGGGCGCCAGCACGCGGTGGAACTGCGCGGCGTTACGCGGCGCGAAGACGTTGAGCACCATCGACGCCACGTCGTCGGCCACCGGCCACGGCTCCCACAGGTTCCACACCGCCGCTCCGGCGCGTTCGTGGGCGCGGGCGGCACGGCGCAGCGCGATCGCGGACACGTCGAGCGCGAGGCCGGCGGCCTTGGGCGCGGCCTCGAGCGCGTGGGCGAGGTAGTAGCCGGTGCCCGCGCCCGCGTCGACGATCAGCCCGTCGCCGGCGTGGGTCGCGGCGAGCCGCGCGAGGACTTCGGCGAGCGGCTGGTAGACGCCGGATTCGAGGAACGCCACGCGCGCGGCGACCATCGGCGCGGTGTCGGCCGTCCCGGCCGGGATTCGCGCGTGCAACAGGTTCACGTAGCCCTGCTTCGCTACGTCGAACGAGTGACGTTCGGCGCAACGCAGCGTGCGATCGGCTAACCCGACCGGGGTCCCGCACACCGAGCAGCGCAGCGCGTCCACGACACGGGGTGGCAGTGGGTCATTGGCCTGCCCGGGGTGAGTCATGGACATATTCGACCACGACGTTTCGCAATCGGACAGCACACCACAGGTGACGGGAAACCTGGACGTAACAAGCGGGCAACCACAGTTCACGCACGTGAAACCTGATTCGGCGCCCGGTGAAACACCGCGCACCAAAACTTCCCCGTCAGACACCCACGGCACGGGAGGAAGATTGTGCTGAACGCAGGAGATACAGCGTGGGTACTGGTCAGCGCCGCGCTGGTCATGCTCATGACCCCAGGACTGGCGTTCTTCTACGGCGGCATGGTCCGCGCGAAGAGCGTGCTGAACATGCTGATGATGAACTTCATCGCACTCGCCGTCGTCGGAGTGCTGTGGGTGCTGTACGGCTTCTCGATGGCCTTCGGTAACGACGCGTTCGGAGGCCTGCTCGGTAACTTCGACCTCGCGGGACTGTCCAACACGGTCGGCAAGCTGGCCGGTCTCGCCGTCGCGGCGACCGACACCGCGCCCGCCGTCGCTTGGCCGGGGCCGGACGCGCTGCCGGTGCTCGCGTTCGTGATGTTCCAGCTGATGTTCGCGATCATCACGCCCGCGCTGATCTCCGGTGCCATCGCCGACCGCGCCAAGTTCTGGGGCTGGACGCTGTTCGTCGCGATCTGGGTGACCGTCGTGTACTTCCCGGTCGCGCACTGGGTGTTCTCGTTCGACGGCTTCATGGGTGCGGAGAACGCCGGCGGCTGGATCGCCAACAAGCTCAAGGCACTCGACTTCGCCGGTGGCACCGCGGTCCACATCAACGCCGGTGCCGCGGGCCTCGCGCTGGCGATCGTGCTCGGCCGCCGCAAGGGCTGGCCGAAGGACACCGGGCGCCCGCACAACGTCCCGTTCGTGTTGCTCGGCGCGAGCCTGCTGTGGTTCGGCTGGTACGGCTTCAACGCCGGTTCGGCGCTGGCCGCCAACGACGTCGCGGCCGTCGCGTTCACCAACACGACCGTCGCCACCGCGGCCGCCGTCCTCGGCTGGCTGGTGGTCGAGCAGCTCAAGTTCGGCAAGCCGACCACGTTGGGCGCCGCCTCGGGTGCCGTCGCGGGCCTGGTCGCGATCACCCCGGCCGCCGGATTCGTCAGCCCGCTGGGCGCGATCGCGATCGGCGTCATCGCCGGCGTGCTGTGCGCGCTGGCCGTCAGCCTCAAGTACCGCTTCGGTTTCGACGACTCGCTCGACGTCGTCGGCGTCCACCTCGTCGGCGGTCTCGTCGGCACGCTGCTGATCGGGTTCTTCGCCACCAAGAGCGTCAACTCCGCCGGCGCCGACGGCCTGTTCTACGGCGGCGGTCTCGGCCAGCTGGGCAAGCAGGCACTCGCCGCGGGCGCGGTGCTCGTCTACTCGTTCGTGCTGTCCTTCGTCATCGGCTGGGTGATCAAGAAGGCGGGCGGCTTCCGCGTCAGCACCGAGGACGAGGTCAGTGGTATCGATGAGGCCCAGCACGCGGAGAGCGCGTACGACTTCACGGGCATGGGCGGCGGCTTCGGCCATCCGAGCCCCTTCCCGGCGAAGTCCGCGACCGCCACGAAACTCGAGGAGAGCAAGGCATGAAGCTGATCACCGCGATTGTCAAACCGTTCACGCTCGACGACGTCCGGTCCGCGCTGGAACAGCTGGGCGTGCTCGGCATGACGGTCAGCGAGGTGCAGGGCTACGGCCGCCAGAAGGGCCACACCGAGGTCTACCGCGGCGCGGAGTATTCGGTGGACTTCGTGGCCAAGCTGAAGATCGAGGTCGTCACCGACGATTCCAACGTCGAGAAGGTGCTCACGGCGATCACCACCGCCGCGCACACCGGCAAGATCGGCGACGGGAAGGTGTGGGTCACCCCGGTCGACACGGTGATCCGGGTACGGACCGGCGAACGCGGCTCGGACGCCCTATAGGCGATTCGGATGACCGACGGGGGTGAGCTGGTCAAGGCCACCGAGCGGCTGCTCGAGGGCAGACACGGACGGCTGGGCGCGGCGGCTCTGCGCGCCGCCCTGGTCGACCTCTACGAATTCTGGCTCGGCAAGGGCGCCACGGCGGCCGGTGTCGACACCGCCGATCCCGGTGTCGCGCTGGTCGCCGTCGGCGGCCTCGGCCGCCGCGAGCTGGTGCCGTTCTCCGATCTCGACCTTGTGCTGGTGCACAACGGGAATCCCGAGGTGGGGAAGATCGCGGACGCGCTGTGGTATCCGCTCTGGGACGCGAAAATCGGGCTCGACCATTCGGTGCGGACACCCGGCGAGGCGGTCAAGGTCGCCTCGGAGGACCTGCGCACCGCGATGGGTCTGCTCGACGCGCGGCACCTCGCCGGGGACGCCGGGCTCACGGAGCGGCTCGGGGTCGCGGCGCGAGACCAGTGGCGGCGCACCGCGCGTAAGCGGCTCGACGAGCTGGCCGAGGCGGTGCGGCTGCGCTGGCGGCGCAGCGGCGAGATCGCGCAGTCCGCGGAGCCGGATCTCAAACACGGCAGGGGTGGCCTGCGGGACTTCGCGGTGCTCGAAGCGCTGGCGGCGGCCCAGCTGACGGCCCGTCCCGGCGAAGAACTCCTCGCGGCGAAGGAACTTCTGCTCGACGTCCGCACCGAGCTGCGTCGCGAACTGCGGCGTGAGCGGGACGTGCTGGCCGCGCCGGAGGCCGAGCTCGTCGCCGCCGAACTCGGCTTCGGCGATCGATTCACCTTGGCGCGCAAGCTTTCCGGGGCGGGACGGACGATCGCGTACGCGGTGGACGTCGCGTTGCGTTCCACTGTGGAGGCACCGAAGTCACGGTTCGGGCGACGTCCGGTGCGAACGCCGTTGGCGGAAGGTGTCGTGCTGCACGGGAACGAGGTCTCGCTCGCGCGGGACGCCGTTCCCGCGCGTGATCCGGCGTTGCTGCTGCGGGTCGCCGCGGCTTCCGCGCGGACCGGGAAACCGATTGCCCACGGGACGTTGCGGGCGCTCGCGGAGTCGGCGCCGGAACTGCGGGCGCCGTGGCCGGAGGACGCGCTGAACGCGCTGGTGGAACTGCTGGGCGCGGGGGAGGGGATGGTCGACGCCGTCGAGGCGCTGGACCGGACCGGCCTCTGGGCGCGGCTGTTCCCGGAATGGGGTGCGGTGCGCGACCTGCCGCCGCGTTCGCCGGTGCACGCCTGGACCGTCGACCGCCACCTGGTACGGGCGTGTGTCGAGGCGGCGAAGCTGACCACCACGGTGGCGCGGCCGGACCTGCTGCTCATCGGCGCGTTGCTGCACGACATCGGGAAGGGCCGCGACGCGGACCACTCCGAGCTCGGCGCGGCGATCTCGGCGCAGGTCGCGGCCAGGCTCGGACTGTCCGAAAAGGACGCCGCGACGGTGTCCGCGATGGTGCGGCACCATCTGCTCCTGCCGCACACCGCGACGCGGCGGGACATCGGCGACCCGGCGACGGTTTCTCGCGTGGTCAAGACGTTGGAAAATGACACCCTGCTCATCGAGCTGCTGCACGCGCTGACCAAGGCCGATTCGCTCGCGACCGGGCCGGGCGTGTGGACCGACTGGAAGGCCAGGCTGCTCGCCGAGCTCGTGTCCGGCTGTGAGGAAGTCTTGCGGGGCAAGGGTTTCTCGGAACCCGGGCCGATGGACGACGAACAGCGGGAGCTGGTCGCCGAGGCGGTCGCGTCGGGCAGGGGCGAGGTGCGGATCAGCGCACACGGCAAGGTCGTCACGGTCATCCTCGCCGTGCCCGCGCGTGCCGAACTGCTCGCGCCGGCGGCCGGGGTCCTCGCGCTGAACTCCCTGGAAGTGCACTCGGCGTTGCTGCGGGCGCACGAGGGCGGCCGCGCGGGCGTCTTCACGGCGTCGCCGAAGTTCGGCTCGCTGCCCGACGTCACGTTGCTGCGTGAGCAGTTCGCGCGGGCGGTGGCGGGCACGCTGCCGCTCACCCAGCGGCTCGCGGCGAAGGAACGCGACTACGGCGGCGCGGTGTCGGTCGCCGAACCGAAGGTGCTGTGGTTCGACGACGAGACGAGCGGGCCGGACACCGTCGTGCTGGAACTGCGGGCGACCGACCGGATCGGCCTGCTGTTCCGGATCGCCGGGGCGCTGCGCCGGTGCGAGGCCGAGGTCCGCTGGGCCAAGGTCGCGACGCTGGGCGGCGCGGTGGTCGACTCGTTCGCCGTCACCCCGCGCGCCGGCCGGGTCAACCCGGAGTGGCGCGCGAAGGTGGAACAGGCGGTGCTGGCCGCGGCTTCCTGATGCGGTGTCTTGCGCGGGGCGCTTCGAGAGACTAGGCAACTGCCATGGACATCAAGCGCCTCGCGCGGGACGAGCGGCTGGATTTCGCGGCCTTCCTCGAAACGCTGACACCGGAGCAATGGGACGCGCCGACGCTGTGCGAGGGCTGGAGCGTCCGCGACGTCGTCGCGCACGTGATCAGCTACGACGAACTGACCCCGCGCGACCTGGTCCGCCGCTTCGCCAAGGGCCGGTTCACGCCCGGCAAGGTGAACAGCGTCGGCGTGACCGAGTATGTGCGGCGCGGCCCGGACGAGCTGGTGGCGTTGCTGCGGAAGTACGCCGAACCGCGCGGGCTGACCGCCGGGTTCGGCGGCGGGATCGCGCTGACCGACTGCCTCGTCCACCAGCAGGACATCCGCCGCCCGCTCGGCCTGCCGAGGACGATCCCGGGGGAGCGGCTGCTGCCCGCGCTGCGGCTCGCGCTGTTCGCCCCCGTCATCCGGGGGTTCTGGCAGATCAGGGGTGTCCGGCTGGTCGCCACCGACCTCGACTGGTCCGCGGGGTCCGGGCCCGTGGTCCAGGGACCCGCCGAAGCCTGCCTGATGGCCCTTGCCGGACGTCGTGGCGTCGCGGGCGAGCTTTCCGGGCCAGGACAAGCGAAACTCGCGGCCCGGCTCGGCTGACGCTCCGCTAGGCGAGGTCGACGACCTCGTGCAGGCCCAGCTTGCGGTTGAGCGCTCCGGCCGCCCGGGTGACGACGGCGCGCGGCACCAGCCGGGGGAGCCAGGTCAGGGTCCGGTTCAGCGCCCGGCTCGCGGCCCGGCCCGGGTAGGACACCGCGCGCCGCCGGGCGTAGTCGTCGAGCGTGCGCGCGGCGACGGTATCCGGTGTGTCGGCGACGGCCGGGTTGATCGTGGCCGAGGTGCCGTCGAAGAAACCGGTCGCGATCGGGCCGGGGTGCGCGGCCATGACGTGGACGCCGGTGCCGCGCAGTTCCTCGGCGAGCGCCTCGGTGAACGAGAGCACGAACGCCTTGGTCGCGGCGTAACTGGCTTGGTACGGCATGGGCTGGAAGGCCGCGGTGGAGGACACGTTGATGACGCCGCCACGGCCGCGCGCGACCATCTCGGCCCCGAGCGCGTGGGTGAGCGCGAGCAGGCCGCCGACGTTGAGCCCGACCGAGCGCAGCTGCGGCGCGAGCGGGCGGCCGAGGAACGGGCCCGCGCTGCCCGCGCCGGCGTTATTGAGCAACAGGTCGACGGTCGGGCCGCGGTCGCGCAGCGCCTGCAGGACCCGCTCCGGGCCGTCCTCGGTGGTGAGGTCGGCGGCGATCACCTCGGCCACCGTGCCGCTCGTTCAGCTGTCCGGCGAGTTCCCGCAGATCCCGTTCCGAACGGGCCAGCAGGATCACCCGCGCTCCCCGGCGAACCAGCTCCTCGGCGTACGCCCGCCCCAGCCCCCTGGACGCACCGGTGACGAGCGCGGTGAGGCCGCGATAGCCGTCTTTCACAGGATCCTCCACTAGTTCGAGACTCGAAGTATCGACGGTAGCAGAATACTTCGAGGCTCGAAGCATAGGTAGGATGGCGGCATGCCCGCGTCCGATCTCGTCACCGCGATCGCCGCGACCTACGACATCTGGATGCGGACCGTCGACCGGATCGGGCCGGTGCTGGCGGAGCACCGCCTGACCCCGGCGACGTTCCAGGCGTTGTGGGCGATCGATCCGGACGAGCAGCCGCCCTCGATGAAGGTGCTGGCCGAACGCCTCCACTGCAACGCCCCGAACCTGACCTTCGTGAGCAATCAGCTCGCCGGCCGGGGCCTGGTGGAGCGTGCCGTGGACCCGGCCGACCGCCGCTCCCGCGTGCTGGTCGTGACCGCCAAGGGCCGCCGGGTGCGCGACGAGGTGGTCCGCGCCGCGCTGGCGGAGACGCCGCTGGCAGCGTTGGCCGACGGCGAACTGCGGCAGCTGGTCACCCTGCTGAACCGTGTCCTCCCGGCTGACTGAGCACGCTTCGGGGTGTCGGCGGGGCCGCCGGGAGCGGCGATGGCAGGATGGCTGACTGATCGGCTCGGACGAGGTACGCGGAAGGGCGGTGAACGCGGTGCTGGAGCACAATCCCCCGCGGCTTTCGCTGCCGCCGACCGTCGTCGCCTCCCATCTGCGCGCCTGTGCCGAAGAACTCGCGGATTCCCTGCGCACCACCGGTTCCGCGGCCACCGCCGCCGAACTCGCCGAGGTCGTCACCCAGCTGGTCGCCGGGCAGCAGGCTCTCGCGAGCGCTCTCGCGGGGCTGGCGAGCCGGGTCGACGCCGGGTCGGGCGTCCTCGCGGCGGCACCGCCGGTGGACGTCGAGGTGGTCACCGAGGTACTCCGTGCGGCGGCCACCGCGGTCGGCTGTTCGGCCGACGCGCTCGGTGAAGCGGTCCCGTCGTTCGAATGTCTGAGCGAATCCGTGGGCCCTGACACCCGTTTGTAGCTGTCCGGCGCCGCGCCCGCGTGTCTAGCCTGGAGCTGCGGAGGTGGGCGCTATGCGGGCGGTGTGGAAAGGCACGATCGGGTTCGGCAGTTACGCCATTCCGGTGAAGGCTTACGGGGCTACCGAGGAGCGCGGCGTCGCGCTGCACCAGGTGCACGAGCCGGACGGCGGACGGGTCCGGGTGCGGCGGGTCTGCGAGGTCGACGGCGCCGAGGTCCCGGCCGGGGAGATGGTCAAGGGGTTCCCCGTCCCCGGCGGCGACGTCGTCCTGCTGACCGAGCAGGAACTCGCCGGGCTGCCGCTGCCGACGGCACAGTCGATCGACGTGTGCGGGTTCGCGCCGCTGGAGGCGATCGACCCGGTGTACTTCGCGAAGAGCTACTACCTGGAGCCGGAACCGGCGGGCACGAAGCCGTACGTGCTGCTCAGCGAGGCCCTGCAGCAGTCAGGGCGGGCCGCGGTGGTCAAGGTGGCCCTGCGGCAGCGCGAGACGCTCGGCGCGCTGCGGGTGCGCGACCAGGTGATCGTGCTCGAAACCATGTTCTGGCCCGACGAGATCCGCACGCCCGATTTCCCGTTCCTGCACGAGGACGTCGAGCTGCGCGAAGGGGAACTGCGACGCGCGGTGAACCTGATCGAGGAGCTGACCGGCGATTTCGACCCCGGCCGCTACGCCGATCGCTACCGTGAAGCGCTGGAAGCCTTGATCCAGGCGAAGATCGACGGCTCCGACGTCGTCCAGCCGACCGCCGCCGAGCAGGCCGAGGGCGTCACGCGGCTGCTGGCGGCGTTGCAGCAGAACGTCGTCGAGTCCGCGCGGGCGCCGGAAGCCGCCGTCGGGCGGGCCAAGGCCGCCGCGGAGAAGGCCGCGAAAGCCAAGGGGCGCGCGAAAAAGGCGTCGGCCAAGGCACACGGGCGGGCGAAATCCACGCGCTGAGTAGGACTACTCAACGCGGAATGGGGGAGTTCACGCTGCCCCGGGTACCGGTGTGCGCGGCAGACTCCTTGTCGCGCGGACGGTTCCCGGGGAGGTGAGCCTTCCGCCCTCAGGGCTCCGGGGCCCGGTCCGTGGGGAGCGGCCCGGCTCCGGAACCCGCGTCTTCCGGCGGGGAGGCCGGACAGCGGTCCGTGGGGGCCACACCGAGGGACCTGTAGTCCCTCAAGGAGGCCCCCACGGACCATCAGGCTCAGACCAGTGCGACGGCCTTCTGGATGACCGTCGCCGGGCTCGGCTGGTTCGCCATCTCGTCCCGGACCTCCGCGGCGGCCTGGGCGAACGCCGGTTCGGTGAGCAGCCGTTCCACCAGGCCCCGCATCGTCGCGACGTCGGTCGTGGCGGCGTCGCAGCGCAGCCCGACCCCGCGGTCGGCGACCCGGTCGGCGGAGAGGAAGTTGTCCGCGAACGCCGGGAGCACGAGCTGCGGGATGCCGTAGTACAGCGGCGCGGCGGTGGTGCCGGAACCGCCGTGGTGCACGATCAGCGAGCACGTCGGCAGGAACATCGACAGCGGCACGAACCCGGCGGGCCGCACGTTGGCGGGCAGGGTGCCGAGCGCGGAGAGATCCGCCGACCCCGCGGCGAGGACGACCTCGACGTCCATCTCCCCGAGCGCCTCGACCACGACGGTCAGGTTGCTGGTGCCGGACAGGAGCGGGACGACGGTGCCCAGCGTGACGCACACGCGTGGCCGTCCGGGCCGTTCGAAGACCCACGGCGGGGCAACGGCGCCGCCGTTGAACGGCACGTAGCGCATCGGCCACCACGGCGCGCCGTCACGCGGGTCCGTCTCGTCGCCGGTCATCCCGCCCATGCTCGGGGCGCGCGGGTCGATCCGCGCGAGCACCTTCGCCGGGCCCGCCTCGAAGCCCAGTTTCGCGGCGAGATGCTGCGACAGCGGGTCGTCGGTGGCGAAGGTCGAGTGCTCGCGCCGCCATTCCTCGTCCCGCATCGACCACGAGACGCGGTTGCCCACTTCGAGCACCGGGAGGCCGAGTGCGGTGGCGGCCAGCGCACCGGCGGCGTGGTCGGACGTGGTGACGATCAGCTCGGCCCCGAACGCCCTGGCCGCGGCGAGCGTGCCCTCGGTCATCGTCAGGGTGAAGACCCCGAACGGATTCCCCGAGGCGGCGACGAGCTTCTCCTCGTCGGAGAGATCCTTCTCGGCGGGCGGCGTACTGCCGGGGCCGACCTTCGCCATCAGTTCGGCCCAGACGTCGCGGTCCGGGAAGACGTCGACGGCCGGGAGCCCGGCGCGGGCCCCGGCCTCGGTCATCTCCGAGGTCGTCGCGAGCAGGATTTCGTGGCCCGCCGCGCGGGCGGCCCAGACGAGCGGGACGAGCGGCAGCATGAGCCCGTAGCCCGGTGCCGCGCAGAACATGATCTTCATTTCGGCTGTCGACCCCCTTGATCACCGGGCAGCCTAGCCAGCCGCCGCCACGGCGACGACCCGGATAATTCGGGCGAAGGGGCGCGGTACCTCCGAGGCCGTCTCCCCGGAACGACTACCCTCGGAAGATGCCGGGCCAGGTCCGGCGCGCAACGACGACTCAGCTGGAGCGTGCACACCCGTGTTCGACACCCTCTCCGACCGCCTCACAGCGGCCCTGCAGACCCTGTCGCGCAAGGGCAGGCTGTCCGACGCCGACATCGACGCCACCGCGCGCGAGATCCGCATCGCCCTGCTCGAGGCCGACGTCGCGCTGCCGGTGGTCAAGGCGTTCATCGCGCAGGTCAAGCAGCGGGCCAAGGGTGCCGAGGTGCACGGCGCGCTGAACCCCGCGCAGCAGGTCATCAAGATCGTCAACGAGGAGCTCGTCGGGATCCTCGGCGGCGAGACGCGGCGGCTGAACCTCGCGAAGAACCCGCCGTCGGTGATCATGCTCGCGGGTCTGCAGGGTGCCGGTAAGACCACGCTCGCCGGGAAGCTCGCGCTGTGGCTGAAGAAGCAGGGCCACGCGCCGATGCTCGTCGCCTGCGACCTCCAGCGCCCCAACGCCGTCACCCAGCTCCAGGTCGTCGGCGAGCGGGCCGGGGTCGTCACGTTCGCGCCCGAGCCGGGCAACGGCGTCGGCGACCCGGTCGACGTCGCCCGCCGCGCGATCGCCGAGGCACGCCACGCGCAGCACGACGTCGTCGTGGTCGACACCGCCGGCCGTCTCGGTGTCGACGAAGAACTCATGAAGCAGGCCGCGGACATCCGCGACGCGGTCGAGCCGGACGAGGTCCTGTTCGTCGTCGACGCGATGATCGGCCAGGACGCGGTCACCACCGCGGAGGCGTTCCGCGACGGCGTCGGCTTCACCGGCGTCGTGCTCACCAAGCTCGACGGCGACGCCCGCGGTGGTGCGGCGCTGTCCGTCCGCGAGGTCACCGGCCAGCCGATCCTCTTCGCCTCCAACGGCGAGAAACTCGAGGACTTCGACACCTTCCACCCGGACAGGATGGCGTCGCGGATCCTCGGCATGGGCGACATGCTCACCCTGATCGAGCAGGCCGAGCAGGCCTTCGACCAGGAGCAGGCCGAGCAGGCGGCGCAGAAGCTGACCAGCGGCCAGCTGACCCTGGAGGACTTCCTCGAGCAGATGCTCGCGGTCCGCAAGATGGGCCCGATCGGCAACCTGCTCGGCATGCTGCCCGGCGCCGGGCAGATGAAGGACCAGCTCGCGCAGGTCGACGACAAGCACCTCGACAAGCTCCAGGCGATCATCCGCGGCATGACCCCGGCCGAGCGGGACGATCCGAAGCTGATCAACGGTTCCCGGCGGCTGCGCATCGCCAACGGTTCCGGCGTCACCGTGCGCGAGGTCAACGACCTGGTCAACCGCTTCTTCGAGGCCCGCAAGATGATGGCGCAGATGGCCGGGAAGTTCGGGTTCGGCGGTGGGGGCGGCGGCAGCAAGTCGCGCAAGGGCAAGAAGGGGAAGAAGGGCAAGGGCCGCGGCCCGACGCAGCCCAAGGTGCGCGGCGGTTTCCCTGGCGGCATGCCGATGCTGCCGCCCGGGGGCGGGATGCCCGGTGGCGCGCCCGACCTTTCGCAGCTCGGCGGCATGAACGACGTCCCGGGCTTCGACCCGTCGAAGTTCAAGCTCCCCAAGCAGAAGTAAGTGACCGCGCTGCACCTGGCCGGGGTGATCCTGCCCGGCGGCGAACCGGGCGAGCTGTGGATCGACGGCGGGCGGATCTCGTTCACCCGCGTGCCGGGCGCGGAAACCCTGACGCGGGAAGGCTTTCTCGTCCCGGGGCTGGTCGACGCGCATTGCCATCCCGGGCTCGCCGCGCACGGCCCCGCGACGCTGGAGGAAGCCGCCGAGCAGGCCACCGCGGATCGCGACGCGGGGACGCTGCTGATCCGCGACTGCGGCCTCCCGCTGGACGTCCGCCCGCTGCAGGCCCGCGCGGACCTGCCGACGATCATCCGCGCCGGGCAGCACCTCGCGCTGCGCAAGCGGTACATCCCCGGGTTCGGCCTGGAACTGGACGACCCGTCGCAGCTGCCCGCCGCGGTGGTCGAGCAGGCCCGCGACGGCGACGGCTGGGTCAAGCTGGTCGGGGACTGGATCGACCGTGGTGCCGGCGACCTCGCGCCGCTGTGGCCGGACGACGTGCTGGCCGAGGCGATCGCGGCCGCGCACGCCGAGGGCGCCCGCGTCACCGCGCACGTGTTCGGCCAGGAAGCGCTGCCGGGCCTGATCGCGGCCGGGATCGACTGCCTCGAACACGGCACCGAGCTGAGCCCGGAGCAGCTGGACGAGCTGGCGCGCCGGGACATCGCGCTCGTGCCGACGCTGATCCAGATCGAGAACTTCCCCGAGATCGCGGACAAGGCGGGCAAGTACCCGACGTACGCGGCGCACATGCGCGCGCTGCACGCCGGTGTCGGCGAGATGGTCGCCTCCGCCGTCGAAGCGGGCGTACGCGTCTTCGCGGGCAGCGACGCGGGTGGCATGGTCGAACACGGCAGGCTCGTCGACGAGATCGAGGCGCTGCACAAGGCCGGGATGCCCGCGGAACAGGCGCTGGGCCAGGCATCGTGGGCGGCGCGAGAGTGGCTCGGGCACCCGGGCATCGCCGACGGCGCCCCGGCCGATCTGCTCGTCTACCCGGCCGATCCGCGCGAGGACCTCGGTGTGCTGCGGCATCCTGCACACATCGTGCTGGGCGGCACGGTTTTCGCCTGACCCCTGTTTTCCTTGCGGGGCAAGCACCTTTAGCGTGACGTTCGTGGATGGTCCGGAGGGAGCGCGACGGCGCGCGGGTCTCGTCCTCGGCGCCCATTGGGGGTTTCTCGCGTTCTTCGCGGGCATCGCCGGGTACCACGTGGTCAACCTGGCGATCACCGTGGTCATGAACCGCCATCTCGGCGAGTTCGATCCGCTGGAGCTGCACGACATCGGCCCGTTGCTGCTCCTGGCGTTCCTGCCGAACCTGCTGCTCGGCCTCGGCCCCGTCGCCGGTTCGCGGATCTGGGGCGCGGGGCTGCGTGAGGATTTCGGGCTGGTGCCCACCTGGCGCGACGTCCGGATCGGCCTCGCCTGCGGGGTGCTCGCGCTCGTCGCCGGGTTCGCGCTGAACCTGCTCTCGATCGCGGTGTATGGCACCGGGGACGGCACCGACGTCAGCGACAGCCCGCTCACCGACCTCGCCGACACCTACCGTGGCGACACCGTATGGCTGGTGCTGGCCGCGGTGATCGTGGTCCTCGGGGCCCCGGTCACCGAGGAACTGCTCGTGCGCGGCACGCTGTGGAACGGGCTGTCGCACCACCGGATCCCGTCCTGGGTGGTGCTGGTGCTGACCGCGCTGGTGTTCGCCCAGCTGCACGGCGAGCCGACCCGCGTGCTCGCGTTGTTCGGCCAGGGACTGGCCATCGGGCTGGCGCGGTATCTCAGCGGCCGCGTGGGCGCCGCGGTCGTCGCGCACGCGGCGAACAACCTGCCGCCCGCGGTGTTCCTGTTCGTCGGAACGGGTGGTCTTCCGCTCGCCGTCCACTGAACTGTGTCATTTGGGACATGCACCTCGTGCGATGCGACGTAGCGTGAACGCGTGGCCGAATTGATCAGCTGTGGGTAACGTGGTCGGCACTGTACGGGATCGTGGAGACGGTTAGGCTCGTCGCGGCAGCCGAACAGAACACCGGAGGACCGGCGTGACGACTTCCCAATCCGGGGAATCCCTTCCGGGTACCGCGCCGTTATCGGAGGACGTACTGAGCGTCGCCCCGCCCCCGTCCCACCGCTGGGGATTCGGCGCCTTCCTGCTCGTGGAAGCCGTCCTGATCGCTTCGGCGGCGTTCATCAGCGCCATCGTCGGCGAGTCGCCGGGCCAGCCGCTGCCCATGCGGGTCGTCCTGCTCGGCACGATGCTGCCGACCATGATCGCGGCCGGGGCCGCGGTGCTGATCACCTACGTCCGCGGCAACGGCCCGCGCGTGGACCTGCGGCTTTCGTGGAACCTCTCGGACGTGCGCGTCGGGCTCAAGTTCGGCTGCGTCGGGCTGGTCTGCACGACCTTGGGGGCCTACGTCTGGACCCAGATCGTCGGCAACGCGAACGCGTCGTCGGCGATCAGCGCGCTGGTCGAGAACCGGAAGATGGCGGTCTCCGCCGCGATCGTGATGTTCGTCTACCTCTGGCTGATCGGCCCGATCTGCGAGGAGGTCATCTACCGCGGCCTGCTCTGGGGCGCGGTCGAACGGCTGCAGTGGCGCAGCGAGCGCTGGGGCAGGGTCGCGGCGTTCCTGCTGTCCACTGCGGTGTTCGCGGTCAGCCACCTCGAACCGCTGCGGACCACGTTGCTGCTGCTCATCTCGGTGCCGATCGGCCTGGCGAGGCTGTGCACCGGACGGCTGCTCGGCAGCGTCGTGGCGCACCAGATGAACAACTTCCTGCCCGCGGTGGCGATCCTGGTCTCGTCGCTCGGGCTGGCCTCGTTCTGAGCCCGGCTGCAGGGGCCGGAGGGCCGATCTGGCAGAATGTTCGCTTGCCCGCTTCCGCCGGACCCTCTCACCGCGCGGGAGCTCCTGACCTTCGGGTGCCCGCGTCCGTATCCCCACTCGGTTCGCGTGTGCCCGCCCTTGCATCGAGAGAACTGAGGAGTACCCACACCCGTGGCCGTCAAGATCAAGCTGCAGCGCCTCGGCAAGATCCGTGCGCCGTACTACCGCATCATCATCGCCGACGCGCGTACCCGCCGGGACGGCAAGGCCATCGAGACGATCGGCAAGTACCACCCGAAGGAAGAGCCCAGCTTCATCGAGGTCGACTCCGAGCGCGCCCAGTACTGGCTGGGTGTCGGCGCGCAGCCGACCGAGCCGGTGCAGCGCATCCTGGAGATCACCGGCGACTGGCAGAAGTTCAAGGGCCTGCCGGGCGCCGAGGGCACCCTGAAGGTCAAGGAGCCGAAGCCGTCCAAGCAGGACCTGTTCAACGCGGCGCTCGCCGCGGCCGGTGAGGAGCCCGCCACCGAGGCCATCACCGCCAAGAAGAAGTCCTCGAAGAAGGCCGACGCCGACAAGGCCGAGGCTGAGGGCGAGAAGAGCGAGGCGTGAGCTTCCTGGCCGACTCCCTCGAGCACCTGGTCCGGGGCATCGTCGACAACCCGGACGAGGTCCGGGTCGAGCTGCTGACCACGCGTCGTGGCCGCACGCTCGAGGTGCACGTGCACCCCGACGACCTGGGCAAGGTGATTGGCCGGGGTGGTCGCACCGCGACCGCTCTGCGCACCGTGATGGGCGGTATCGGTGGCCGGGGCGTCCGCGTGGACGTCGTCGACACCGACCGCTGACCAGCACGGGACGATCGACATGGACGTCGTGGTCGGCCGCGTCGCCAAGGCGCACGGTATCCGGGGCGAGCTCGCCGTGGACGTGCGCACCGATTCGCCGGAACGGCGTTTCGCGATCGGCGCGGTCGTGACGACGAAGCTGCGTGACGGCAGCAGCAGGGCACTCACCGTGGCAGCCGCCCGCGAACACAGCGGGCGGCTGCTGGTGCGTTTCGAGGAGGTCCTCACCCGCGACGTCGCCGAGATGCTGCGGGGCGCGATGCTGCTCGCCGACACCGCCGAGCTGCCGGCGATCGACGATCCCGACGAGTTCTACGACCACGAGCTGGCTGGCCTGCGGGCCGAGCTGACCGACGGATCGGTGGTCGGGAAGGTTGTCGAGGTCGTGCACTCGCCCGGCGGTGAGCTGCTCGAACTCGACCGCGACGGGGACTCCGTGCTGGTTCCGTTCGTCAAGGCCATCGTGCCGGTGGTCGACGTCGCGGGCGGGCGCGTTGTGCTCGACCCGCCCGAAGGCTTGCTGGACGCCGATTGAGGCATCGTGAACGACAATGGCGGAGCCCGCTCACGAATGCCGATCGGGTGCGGGTGTCCCGCAGGATGTTGAGGGGAATCATGCGAGCTGCCGTTGTCGGTGCCGTGCTGCTGGTGTTCGCCGCGCTGCTGACTCCGGCCGCGCAGGCCGCGGGCCCGGTCTACGGCGACTTTTCGATGATGTTCCAGCGCAGCGCCGGGCAGTACGCGCCGCCGGGGGAGCAGGCGTTCCAGTGGGCGTGGTCGCCGCAGTCGGCGACCGAATCGCACATCTCCTGGGGTGACCCGAAGACCTGGCCGCCGTCCTATGCCGAGCACTTCGTCCGCTCCGGTGACTGGGTGCTCCTGGACGGCTGGGGCGGCAACGGGACGTACTACCGCCAGCGCGTCACCAGCGAAACGCGATGCGACGCCGCGGGCGCGAACTGCGTCGCCCTTCCTTCCGACGGCGACCGCCAGCACTACGTCCTCTGGAACGTCCCCGCGGCGAACTACCAGCTGCGTGCCGAGGGCACCATCACCGAGGAAAGCTCCGGTAAGACCTTCCAGTTCACGCACACGCAGACCTGGGGCGCCCCCGCGCCGTGCTCGTCGGCACGGTTCGGCACGCGGACCTGCGTCACGCAGAGCGAGGCGTGGTCGGACAACAACGGCCTGCCCGCGGGTTCGCCGGGCCGCGAGACGCTGCGGCGCGACATCAAGATCGCGCAGGGACTCGGCATGGCCTTCCGGATCGACCAGCAGGTCCCGTCGCCGTGGCACGCCGAGGCGACGCAGTACTGGAACTGGTGACCCGCGTGCGTATCGACGTCGTCACCATCTTCCCCGAATACCTCGACCCGCTGCGGGCCGCGCTGCTCGGCAGGGCGATCGACCGCGGGCTCATCGAGATCGGCGTCCACGACTTGCGGAACTGGACGCACGACGTGCACCGCGCCGTCGACGACGCGCCGTACGGCGGCGGGCCCGGCATGGTGATGAAGCCGCAGATCTGGGGCCCCGCGCTGGACGAGGTCTGCGGCGAGAAGAGCAGGCTCGTCGTGCCGACCCCGGCCGGCCGCCCGTTCACCCAGGAGCTCGCGCACGCGTACGCGGCCGAGGAGCACCTGGTGTTCGCGTGCGGGCGCTACGAGGGCATCGACCAGCGGGTCGTCGACGACGCCGCCCGCCGCATGCCGGTGGACGAGGTGTCCATCGGCGACTACGTGCTCGTCGGCGGCGAAGCGGCGGTGCTGGTCATGGTCGAGGCCGTCGTCCGCCTGCTGCCGGGGGTACTCGGCAACGCGCGCTCGGCCGCCGAGGACTCGTTCTCCGACGGTCTGCTGGAAGGCCCCAGTTACACCCGGCCGGAGGTGTGGCGCGACCTCGCCGTCCCGGAGGTCCTGCGCTCGGGAAACCACGCGCTGATCGACCGCTGGCGGCGCGACCAGGCACTGGAGCGGACTGCCCGGCGCCGCCCCGATCTGCTCGCGGCGCTGCCGGAAGACAGCCTGGACCAGCACGATCGTGCCGTGCTCGACGGGCTGGCGGGGGACTAGGTCGCCCCCTGGCGAGTGCGAGCCGACGGCTCTGTCATACTTGACCGGTTGGTGTGAGTGGACCCCGTCGTCCACGAGCCCGCCGACAGCTCCCGGGAACGGCCGCAGTCGTACTACCGCGCGCGCCCGGGACCCGTGAACACCAGCCATACGAATCGACGAGGACGGACCACCGATGAACACCCTGGACGCGCTGGACGCGCAGTCACTGCGTTCCGACATCCCGGCTTTCCGCCCGGGCGACACGCTGAAGGTCCACGTCCGCGTCATCGAGGGCAACCGCGAGCGGAATCAGATCTTCCAGGGCGTCGTCATCCGCCGCCAGGGCGCGGGCATCCGCGAGACCTTCACCGTCCGCAAGGTCTCCTTCGGCGTCGGCGTCGAGCGCACCTTCCCGGTGCACTCGCCGAACCTCGCTCAGGTCGAGGTCTTCAAGCGCGGTGACGTCCGCCGGGCGAAGCTGTACTACCTGCGTGATCTGCGCGGCAAGGCCGCGAAGATCAAGGAGCGCCGCGAGAGCCGCGAGACCAAGTCTGTTTCCTGAGCAGCCGCTCGGTTACCGGTAGCCTGGCTCCGTGGTCGAACCCGTGTCCCAGAACGCGCCCGAGGATGAGCCCGAACGTCCGGAAGAGGAACGTCCGTGGCGTTCCCGCTCCGAGGAGCGCCACGGGGCACACCGGCGGGCGAAGCCCCGTTCGAAGAAGAAGCGGTCGTTCTGGAAGGAACTGCCGATCCTGCTCGTGATCGCCCTGGTGCTCACGATCCTGATCCAGACGTTCCTCGCGAAGGTGTTCATGATCCCCTCGGGATCGATGGAGGCCACGCTGCACGGGTGCACCGGCTGCACCGGCGACCGCATCCTGGTCGACAGGGTGACCTACGACTTCACCGATCCCTCCCCGGGTGACGTGGTGGTCTTCAAGGGCCCGCCCGCCTGGACACAGAACGAGATCCCGCCGCAGGAGCCGAGCAACTTCGTGGTGCGCGCGCTGCGCGGCCTCGGCTCGCTGGTCGGGTTCGCCCCGCCGGACGAACGCGACTTCGTCAAGCGGGTGATCGCGACCGGCGGCCAGACCGTGCAGTGCTGCGACGCGCAGAACCGGCTCATCGTGGACGGCAAGGCGCTCGACGAGCCCTACGTCCACTGGGACGACCCGAGCCAGCAGACCCAGTCGTCGTTCCCGCCGGTGAAGGTGCCGGACGGCAGCCTGTGGGTGATGGGCGACAACCGGAACAACTCCAACGACTCGCGGTTCCAGGGTGGCGGCGGGCCGGCGGGGGCGGTCCCGGTCGCCGATGTCATCGGCAAGGCGCGGATCATCGTGCTCCCGCCGAACCGCTGGGGTGGCATCACCGACCACAACCCGCAGGAGAACGCGCAGGCGGTGGCCTTGGGCGCCCCGGCGTGGCAGAGCGGTCTCCCGCTCGGCGCCGGCGTCGCGGCCGCGTGGCCCACGCTGTTCGTGGGCAGGAAGCTGACCGCGGGCGTCCGCAAGGCGGCCGCCGGACGGAAACGCCGGACCTGACTTCCCGGACGGGGTAATCCAGCCTTGACAGTTCCCGTTCCCCGCGCCGCGGCCGAGCCGCTGCGGCCACCCCGCGCCGTGGTGCGCGGCGAACTCTTCTGGGGCCTCCAGGGCGCCCTCGAACGCCGGGGTCTCGGCCCGGTCGCCGGAGTCGACGAGGCGGGGGCGGGCGCCTGCGCGGGCCCGCTCGTCGTCGCCTCCTGTGTGCTGAAGCCGGGTGACGCGGCCCGCCTCCCCGAGCTGACCGATTCGAAGATGCTCACCGCCAAGGCCAGGGACCGGGTCTACGACCGGGTACTGGCCAGGGCGCTGGACTACACGGTCGTCGTCGTCCCGTCCACCGAGGTCGACCTGCACGGGATTCGGGTGATGAACCTCGAGGCCATGCGGCGCGCGGTGGCGGGCCTGCGTGAGAACCCGGGCTATGTGCTGATCGACGGTTTTCCCGTGCCGGGTATGCCCGCGCCGAGCGTGGCGGTGATCAAGGGCGACCGGTCCGTCGCGAGCATCGCCGCGGCTTCCGTGCTGGCGAAGGTGACCAGGGATCGGATCATGGCGGGCCTGCACGAGGATCTGCCGCACTACGGCTTCGACGTGCACAAGGGCTACAGCACGGCCGATCACATCGCCGCGCTGACCGAGCACGGGCCGAGCGCGGCGCACCGCTGGTCCTACACGAATGTGGCGACCGCGGCCGCCGCCCACGGCCTCACTCCGCCGCATCAGGTGGTGCTCACCTACGCCGCGCTGGAAAACCCGAGCGTGCCGGTCCGTGCCCTGGCCCGCCAGGTGGGTAACAATGAACGCTCCGCCGCACGCGCGGCAGGACGATCGCGAGGAGGGGCGCGGGTTTCATGAGCGCTGAGGATCTCGAGAAGTACGAGACCGAGATGGAGCTCTCGCTGTACCGCGAGTACCGCGACATCGTCGGCCAGTTCTCGTACGTGGTGGAGACCGAGCGGCGGTTCTACCTGGCCAACGCGGTGGACGTGCAGGTCAGGGACGGCGGCGGCGAGGTGTACTTCGAGGTCCGGATGTCGGACGCCTGGGTGTGGGACATGTACCGCCCGGCCCGGTTCGTCAAGCACGTCCGGGTGATCACCTTCAAGGACGTCAACGTCGAGGAACTCGACAAGCCCGACCTGCGGCTGCCCGAGGACGGCCCCTTCTCGGGCTGAGCCCCCTAGCACCTCCCACCGACGGTTTCGCTGTCACGGGCACCGTGACGGGCCCGTTCATCCACAACCCCCCGGTTGTCCACAGGGCGGCGGGCCGGGCCTGGTGCCCGTGCCGCGCACCCTGGCACCGTTGATCACACACGCACCGTGACGGTCCGGCCACCGCGCCGGTCGTCCGTGATCACGGGAAAGCCGAGGGGGCACGATGACGGGTTTGGCACGCCTTCCCGGGTACGAGGCCGGGGCGCACTGGCGCCGCGGCTTCGGCCGATGGGGCGAGGAACTGGCCGCCGGATATCTGCAACGCAGCGGGCTGGTCCTGCTCAGCCGGAACTGGAGCTGTCGCGAGGGGGAGCTGGATCTCGTCCTCACCGACCGGGCGAGAGTCGTGTTCTGCGAGGTCAAGACCCGATCGGGCACCGAGTACGGCCTGCCGTCGGAGACCGTGACCCCGGAGAAGGCCGAGCGGGTCCGGAGAGCGGCCGAGCAATGGCTGCGGGCCTTCCGCCTCGGCTGGTGCCGGACGCGCTACGACGTGGTCACCGTGCTCGCGCGTCCCGGTGAGCGCCCGAGCGTCCGGCATCTCGAGGCGGCGTTCTAGATGCCGATCGCGAAGGCCTGGTCGGTCGCGGTGCTGGGCATCGACGGCAAGATGATCGAGATTGAGGCGGACCTCGGCGGCGGGCTGAGCCGGGTGACCCTGGTCGGGCTGCCCGACGCCGGGCTGCGCGAGGCCAAGGACCGGGTGCGGTCCGCGGTCCGGAACTCCGGTCAGCCGTGGCCCGACGGGAAGGTCACGCTCGGGCTCTCCCCGGCGAATCTGCCCAAGGTCGGCTCCGGGTACGACCTCGGGATCGCGGCCGCGGTACTGGCCGCGCTGGGCGCGGTCCCGGCGACGCGGCTGCTCGGGACGGTGCTGCTCGGCGAACTGGCCCTCGACGGCCGGATCCGTCCGGTGCGCGGTGTGCTGCCCGGGTTGCTGGCCGCTCGCGCGGCGGGCTTCGCCCGCGCCGTCGTCCCGGTGGAATCGTTGTTCGAAGCGGCGCTCGTCGACGGGGTGGAGGTCGCGGGCGCGTCCCGGCTGGCCGATCTGGTGGCCTGGCTGAAAGGCGAGGCCGAGCTCCAGCCGCCCGCCCCGTCCGAACCTCTGGCCGCGCCGTCGTCCGTCCCGGATCTGGCCGACGTCGTCGGGCAGCCCGAGGCCCGGTGGGCGCTGGAAGTTGCCGCGGCGGGCGGGCATCACCTGCTGCTCACCGGCCCGCCCGGGGTCGGCAAGACGCTGCTCGCGAAACGGCTGCCCGGTCTGCTGCCCCGGTTGTCGCCCGAGGAATCGCTCCAGGTGACGGCCGTGCACTCGGTCGACGGCTCGCTGTCCCGGACGGCGCCACTGGTCACCGTGCCGCCGTTCGTGGCACCCCATCACTCGATCACGGTCGCCGCGCTCATCGGCGGCGGCAGCGGGCTGGCCTCGCCCGGCGCGATCAGCCGCGCGCATCGCGGGGTGCTGTTCCTCGACGAGGTGTGCGAGTTCGGCGGGCAGCGCCTGGAGTCCCTGCGCACGGTGCTGGAGGAGGGCGAAGTGCGGATCGCGCGGGTCAAGGGCGCGGTTTCCTATCCCGCGCGGTTCCAGCTGATCCTCGCGACGAATCCCTGTCCTTGCGCGCCACCGAAGGAGACCGACTGCACCTGCTCCGCCACCGCGCGGCGGCGTTACCTCGGCAGGCTCTCCGGCCCGCTGCTGGACCGGGTCGATCTCCGGGTGCGGCTCCGTCCGTTGACGGCCATCAGCGCTCACGAGGTCGAGGCCCCGGAGGGCTCGGAGGCGGTGCGGAAGCGGGTCCTCTCCGCCAGGGAACGGGCGGAGCGGCGTTGGCGGGAGCACGGCTGGCGGGTGAACTCCGACGTGCCGGGCCCGGCCTTGCGCCGGGAGTTCAGCCTTCCCCGCGGCACCACCACCGTTCTCGATCGCGCGCTCGACAGGGGCGTCATCACCGCACGCGGCGCCGACAGATGCCTGCGGATCGCTTGGACCCTCGCCGATCTGGACGGCGTGGCCCGGCCCGGCGGCGATCACGTGTCCGCGGCGCTCGGCTTCCGGGAACGGAGCGCGGCATGAGGAAATTCCGCCGGTACTCCCGTGGTTCGGCTCGGCGCAGGCGAGCCGGGATGGCCTTCAGGCTCGAAGCGTGCTGTCGGCCCGAGCCAGGGTACGACGCCCGCGACCGGCCCCATACCGGGATTCGTGCCCCCGAGCGTCACCACGAGCAGGCGCCGGCGCCGGAACCACGCGTTCGGTCCCGGGTGGCGGCCGAACCGGGTGGACTGTCCCTTGAGGACAGAGCGCGGTTGACGTTTTCGTTGCGGGAGAAGCCGTTCCACTCGCCCGCGGCCGGAAACCGGGAGCCGATGTGAGTACCGTCGAGCCCGAGCGGGCAGCCAGGGCGTACTTGCTCCGGGTAGCCGAACCCCCGGCGCCGGGTCTGGCCGAGTTCGTCGGCGCACACGGGCCGGTGGTGGCGGCCGAGCGTGTCCGCCGCGGCGACTGCCCGCCGAAGATCCGGGAGGAGACCAGCGCCCGGCGCGAGCACGACCTCGTCGAACGTGATCTGGCGTGGGCGGCTGGAACCGGCGCGCGGCTGATCATTCCCGAGGACGAGGAATGGCCTGCCTGGCCGCTGCATTCCCTGTCGGTCGCGGCGGGCCGCGGAGTCCAAGGCAGTTCACCGCCACTCGCGTTGTGGGTATGCGGGGATGTGTCCCTCGCCGACGTCGTCAGTGGCGCCGTCGCCATCGTGGGCGCTCGGGCGGCCACGTCGTATGGCGAGCACTGGGCGACGGAGCTGGCCTACGGCTTGGCGAACCGGGGCATGGCGGTGTTTTCCGGCGCCGCGTACGGAGTGGACGGCGCCGCCCATCGCGGGGCGCTGACCGCGGGCGGAGCGACCGTGGCGGTACTGGGCTGTGCGCTCGACGCCGGATATCCGGCCGGGCACGTGAGCCTGCTGAACCGGATCGCCGCCAATGGCGGCGCCGTCGTCAGCGAGTACCCACCGGGCACCCCGCCCGCGCGGCATCGTTTCTTGGTCCGGAACAGGCTCATCGCGGCCCTCACCGAGGGCACGGTGGTGATCGAGGCGGGGCGGCGCAGTGGTGCCAGGAACACGGCGGGGACGGCCGGGGCGCTCGGGAAGGTCGTGATGGCACTGCCAGGGCCGGTCAGCTCGGCGATGTCGGTGGGCTGCCACACCTTGATCCGCGAGTCGCAGGCGACCCTGGTCGCTTCGGTCGACGACGTGGTCGAGACGGTTGGCCGGTTCGGGAGTGCCGGGGCCGAACCGGAGCGGCCACGGCGTGCCACCGACGGACTCGCACCGGACGCGTTGCGGGTGTACGACGCGCTCACGTCACGAGCGGGCCGGTCGGCGGATCAGGTCGCGGCCGACTCCGGTGTCCCCGTGGGCAAGGTGCGGGCGCTGCTGCCCGCACTGGAGATCGACGGTTTCGCGGCCCGTGGGGAAGCGGGGTGGCGGCGATGTCCGCGACGTTCCTAGGGATCGGCCTCGCGCGCAGGAAACAGAACCTGGGGCGATCGGGTGTGGCGATGCTTGACCAGCCGCGGCTGATCGCGCAGCGTGATCACCATGCCGTCCGCGAATCCCGCCGGGAACCGCCGCCGTGCCCGCCGGCCGGATCTGCGCGCGCTGCGTGCCGCGCTGCCCGAGCCGGTCCAGGAGGTCGTCACCGCCTACGAGCGGCATCTGAGCCTCGAGCGGGGCCTGTCCGCGCACACGGTGCGCGCGTACGTCGGGGACGCGGTGTCCTTGCTGGGGTTCGTCACCGGCGCGGGCGACGAGAAGGCGCCGGACCGGGAGCTCGCGGCGTTGGACATCGGTGTGCTGCGGGGGTGGCTCGCCCGGCAGCACACCGAGGGGGCGAGCCGGACGACGCTGGCTCGTCGTGCGGCCTCCGCACGGACGTTCACGGCTTGGGCGCACCGGCGCGGCGAGCTGGCAGCCGATCCCGGCGGGCGGCTCGCGGCCCCGCGCGCGCACCGGACCCTGCCCGGGGTGCTCCGTGCCGAGCAGGCCGGCGAGGTGATGCGGGCGTCGGAGGCGGGCGCCGCCGAACGGGATCCGGTGGCGCTGCGGGATCGCGCGGTGCTGGAGCTGCTCTACGCCACCGGGATCCGGGTTTCCGAGCTGTGCGGCCTCGACGTCGCCTCGGCCGACTTCTCCCGCCGTGTCGTGACAGTGCTGGGCAAGGGCGGGAAGGAACGTGTGGTGCCGTTCGGGGTACCGGCGGCCGAAGCCGTTCGTGTCTGGCTGGACGAGGGCAGGCCCGAACTCGTCGCCACGGCGGGGGAGGAGGCGCTCTTCCTGGGCGTGCGGGGCAAGCGGCTGGATCCCCGGACCGCCCGGCGGGTGGTGCACGACGCCGTCGGGTCGGTGCCGGGTGCACTCGATATGGGCCCCCACGGCCTGCGGCATTCGGCGGCCACCCATCTGCTGGAAGGCGGCGCCGATCTCAGGAGCGTTCAGGAACTGCTCGGTCACGCTACGCTTGCCACGACGCAGCTCTACACTCATGTGACCGTCGACCGGTTGAAGGCGATCCATGATCGAGCACATCCGCGGGCCTGAGAAGGCCGGCGGGGGTTCGGTCGGACCGTCGGCGCCGGAACCGGCGGCGCACGCGCATCCGCACGAGCACGGAGACCATACTGAGCCGCATGTCGAGAACGACGGTGCAATGACCGCGGGATCTCATGTCACCGAAGCCGCCGGGGTGACCGCTCACGGCGCCGGGGATGTCGTCGAAGACGGCCGTCCCGGCTATGACGTGGACGCGGGCATCCAGGCTCTGTGGCGGCAGTTCGCCGACACCCCGGACCAGGCGTCGCGGGACAGGCTGGTGCTGCACTACGCGCCGCTGGTCAAGTACGTCGCGGGCCGGGTGGGCACCGGGCTGCCCACCCACGTCGACGTCGGTGATCTCGTGCAGTCGGGCATCTTCGGGCTGGTCGACGCGATCGAGAAGTTCGATCCCGACCGGGGCCTGCGGTTCGAGACGTATGCGATGCAGCGGATCCGCGGCGCGATCCTGGACGATCTGCGGTCCCAGGACTGGGTGCCCCGTGCGGTGCGCAGCAAGGCGAAGGAGGCCGAGCGGGCCCTCGAGCGGCTCGGCGCGCGGCTGCACCGCACCCCGACCGACGCCGAACTCGCCACGGAACTCGGCATCACCGTCGACGACCTGCGTGATTTCTACGGGCAGCTTCAGCTCACCAGCGTCGTCGCGCTCGAAGACCTCGTCGCGGCGGGCAAGGACAGCGGCTCGCTCGTCGACTCGCTGCCCGACGACGACGCGGTCGATCCGGTGGCGGTCCTCGTGGACCAGGACAACCGGCGGCAGCTCGCGCAGGCGATCGCGCAGCTGACCGAGCGGGACAAGATCGTCGTCAGCCTGTACTACTTCGAAAGCCTGACGCTCGCGGAGATCGGCAAAGTGCTGGGCGTGACCGAGTCGCGGGTCAGCCAGCTGCACACCCGCGCCGTCATGCGCCTGCGGGCCAAACTCGTCGAACAGTCGAATCCCTAGCGTCCTCCCGGAACCAGAGCGTCTTCCCGGGAAAAGTACGGCTTCAGCCGGATTTCGCCTTGTTCACCGGTGAGGGTGAGCGGGTCGAGATAGTCGTGGCCCCGGCGGACACCCCAGTGCAGGCACGCCGCCACGGTGCACCTGGGATGCCCGGGGACGACGGCGCCCAGTGGCTGGCCGCGATAGACCTGGTCGCCCGCCGACACCGATGGGGTGACGGGTTCGTAGGTGGTGCGGAGGCCGCCGTCGTGGTCGACGGAGACGACGCCCCGCCCGGCGAGCACACCCGCGAAGACGACGACACCCTCGGCCGCGGCGAGTACCTGCTGACCGGGTGTGGCGGCGAGGTCGACGCCGCGGTGGCCGGGGCCGAACGGGGTGTCGGGCGCGTCGAAGTACCTCGTCACCTTCGGGACCGGGGACAGCGGCCAGGACAGCCGCGGTTCGGGTTTGGAGGCCGCGGTGGCGGCCGTGGCCGGGATAGTCGCCGAGAGCCCGGCGAACCCGAGGAACAGGGCCGCGAGCAGGGCGAACACCGGCCGTGGCCGGATGCGGGGGCAGGTGGATACGGTCATGATTCCCAGGCTGCCGGGTGCGCGGCCGGCCGGACGGCGGGTCCGGGAATCTGTGGACAACCGGACCCGTTGTGGACAACCGGGCCGGATCGGGCCGCCGGTGGGGATAGGGCTGGTGGCAGGGGGTAGAATCAGTTCAGCGGTTCGCGTGAGCGGACTGACTTCGCGTGCACGTGCGCGTCCACCGGCAGTCTCTTCAGCCGGACGAATCAGGACGCACGGCACCCGGCGGTCCCTGGGGTTTTCGCCACGGGGTCCGGGTTCCGGCACGGCACCAGGGCGAACGGCCACCCGGCCGATCGCGACAAAACCGAGCAGCGTGCCGGCACGACCACCGGCGCGCACGACACAGAAGAGGTGTGATTCCGGCAATGGCCGTCGTCACCATGAAGCAGCTGCTCGACAGCGGCGTGCACTTCGGGCACCAGACCCGTCGGTGGAACCCGAAGATGAAGCGCTACATCTTCACCGAGCGCAACGGCATCTACATCATCGACCTGCAGCAGACGCTGAGCTACATCGACCGTGCCTTCGAGTTCATCAAGGAGACCGTCGCGCACGGCGGCACGATCATGTTCGTCGGCACGAAGAAGCAGGCGCAGGAGGCCATCGCCAACGAGGCCACCCGCGTCGGCATGCCGTACGTGAACCAGCGCTGGCTCGGCGGCATGCTGACCAACTTCCAGACCGTGCACAAGCGTCTCCTGCGCCTCAAGGAGCTCGAGGCCCAGGAGCAGACCGGTGGCTTCGCCGGTCTCACCAAGCGCGAGATCCTGACGCTGACCCGCGAGAAGGAAAAGCTGGAGAAGACCCTCGGCGGTATCCGTGACATGGCCAAGGTGCCGAGCGCGGTGTGGATCGTCGACACCAAGAAGGAGCACATCGCCGTCGGCGAGGCTCGCAAGCTCAACATCCCGGTCGTCGCGATCCTCGACACCAACTGCGACCCGGACGAGGTCGACTACCCGATCCCGGGCAACGACGACGCGATCCGGTCCGCCGCGCTGCTGACCAAGGTCGTTGCCGAGGCCGCGGCCGCCGGTCTGATGGCCCGTTCCAGCCGCAACGGCGCTTCGGCCGGCGCGAAGCCGGAGCCGGGTGTCGCCTCCGACGAGCCGCTGGCCGAGTGGGAGAAGGAGCTGCTCGCCGGCGCTGAGAACGCCGGCTCGGACAACGCTGCCGCCGCCGCGGACACGACCGAGGCCGCCAAGGCCGAGGCCGAGCAGGCCACCGCCTCCTCCTGATCCACCACCGTGCCCGTGCGGCCGGCCGCCCCCGGCCGCACGGGTTCCGACCCCCGCACAAGATTTCACGTACCTGAAAAAGGACGGATTACGCACGATGGCGAACTACACCGCCGCTGACGTGAAGCGCCTGCGCGAGATGACCGGCGCCGGCATGATGGACTGCAAGAAGGCGCTCGAGGAGAACGAGGGCGACTTTGACAAGGCTGTCGAGTTCCTGCGCATCAAGGGTGCCAAGGACGTCGGCAAGCGCGCCGAGCGCGCCACCGCCGAGGGCCTCGTCACCGGTGACGGTGGCGTGCTGATCGAGCTGGACTCCGAGACCGACTTCGTCGCGAAGAACGACGACTTCCAGCAGCTGGCCGCCCGGATCGTCGAGGTCGCGAAGAGCCTCAAGACCAGCGACGTCGAGGCGCTGAAGGCGGCCGACCTGGACGGCAAGCCGGTCAACGAGGTCGTGCAGGAGCTGTCGGCCCGCATCGGCGAGAAGCTGGAGCTGCGCCGGGTCGTGGCCTTCGAGGGCCAGACCGCGACCTACCTGCACCGCCGCGGCTCGGACCTGCCGCCCGCCGTGGGCGTGCTGGTCGAGTTCACCGGTGACGACGTCGACGCCGCCCGCGGCGCCGCCATGCAGGTCGCCGCGCTGCGCGCGAAGTACCTGACCCGCGAGGAGGTGCCGGCCGAGATCATCGAGAACGAGCGCCGCATCGCCGACCAGACCGCCCGCGAGGAAGGCAAGCCGGAGCAGGCGCTGCCGAAGATCGTCGAGGGCAAGGTCAACGCCTACTACAAGGACAACGTCCTGCTCGAGCAGCCGTCGGTCAAGGACAACAAGAAGACCGTGAAGGCGCTGCTGGACGAGGCGGGCGTGACCCTGACCCGGTTCGCCCGGTTCGAGGTCGGCCAGGCCTGATCGAAGCCGTACGGCTAGGGTTGACGCCGCCTCCGCGGGAGAGAGCACGTCTGCGGAGTTCGACACCACTGTGCCCCGTCTCCGCTCATCGGGGACGGGGCACAGGTGGGTCTGGCGGGATTCGCGAGGCGGGTCCATGAGCACACAACAGGAGGCGCGTGAGAATGGGTGACCGGGTCGAGGGCGGCTATCGGCGGGTGCTGCTGAAGCTGGGCGGCGAGATGTTCGGTGGTGGTTCCATCGGCGTCGACCCGGATGTGGTGCACTCGGTCGCCCGGCAGATCGCCGCGGTCGCGCGGACCGGGGTCCAGATCGCCGTGGTCATCGGCGGCGGCAACTACTTCCGCGGCGCCGAGCTGTCCCAGCGTGGCATGGACCGCGATCGCGCCGACTACATGGCGATGCTCGGCACCGTGATGAACTGCTTGGCGCTGCAGGACTTCCTCGAGAAGGAGGGCCTGCCCACCCGCGTGCAGACCGCGATCACCATGGGCCAGGTCGCCGAGCCCTACATCCCGCGCCGCGCGGAGCGGCACCTGGAGAAGGGCCGCGTCGTCATCTTCGGCGCCGGGGTCGGCATGCCCTACTTCTCCACCGACACGGCGGCCGCCCAGCGTGCGCTCGAGCTCGGCTGCGAAGCGGTTCTGATGGCGAAGGCCGTCGACGGGGTCTACACCGCCGACCCGAAGAGTGACCCGAGTGCCAAGATGTTCCACGAGATCAGCCACCGCGAGGTGCTCGAACGGGATCTCAAGGTCGCCGACGCCACCGCGTTCAGCCTCTGCATGGACAACAACATGCCGATCATCGTGTTCAACCTGCTCACCGAGGGGAACATCGCCCGTGCGGTCAGTGGTGAGAGGATCGGCACCCTGGTCAGTACCCCCGCCGACGGGGTATCGGCCTAGACCTGCTGGGATCTATCGCAGCGCCCACCATCACAACCACCGGGAGTAGCCGTGATCGACGAGACCCTCCTCGACGCCGAGGAGAAGATGGAAAAAGCGGTGTCCGTCGCGAAGGAGGACCTGACGTCGGTACGCACCGGCCGGGCCACCCCGTCGATGTTCTCGCGCATCGTCGTCGAGTACTACGGTGCGCCGACCCCGCTGAACCAGCTCGCCAGCGTGAACGTCCCCGAGGCCCGGATGGCGCTGATCAAGCCTTACGACACGACCCAGCTGGCCGCGATCGAGAAGGCGATCCGCGAGTCCGACCTCGGTGTCAACCCGAGCAACGACGGCAACGTGATCCGCATCGTCATCCCGCAGCTCACCGAGGAGCGGCGCAAGGAGATGGTGAAGGTCGCCAAGGGCAAGGGTGAGGACGCCCGCGTCTCCATCCGCAGCATCCGTCGTAAGGCGAAGGAAGAGCTGGACCGTATCAAGAAGGACGGCGAGGCGGGTGAGGACGAGGTCGTGCACGCGGAGAAGGAGCTGCAGAACCTCACCGACACCTACGTGCACCAGGTCGACGACCTGGTGAAACACAAGGAAGCCGAGCTGCTCGAGGTCTGATGGCACAGGTGAGCGAGGACCGGGTGGACACCCCGGAACCCGAGCCGGAACCGGTCGAGCAGCCGGAACCGCCGAAGAAGGTTTCCAAAGCAGGCCGCAACCTCCCCGCGGCCATCGCCGTCGGCGTCGTGCTGGGCGCGGCGATCATCGTTTCCTTGCTCACCGTCCGTCATCTGTTCATCGGCATCGTGGCGATCGCGATCGCGGTCGGCACGGTCGAGCTCGCCGGGGCGCTGCGCCGGGCCGCGGACATCCGGGTCGCGCTCGTCCCGGTGCTCGTCGGCGGGCAGGCGATGATCTGGCTCGCCTGGCCGTTCGGCCGCGAGGGCATGATCACCGCGTTCGTGCTGACGGTGCTGGCCTGCCTGCTGTGGCGGCTGCCCGGCGGCGCGCAGGGTTACCTGCGGGACATCGGTGCCTCGGTGTTCGCCGCCGCGTACCTCCCGTTGTTCGGCGCGTTCGCCGCGATGCTCGTGGACCCCGGCGACGGCGTCGGCCGGGTCCTCACCTTCATGATCTGCGTCGTCGCCTCCGACACCGGCGGTTACATCGCCGGTGTCCTCGGCGGGAAGCACCCGATGGCGCCGTCCATCAGCCCGAAGAAGACCTGGGAGGGCTTCGCCGGGTCGATGGTCGCGGGCCTGGTCGCCGGTGCGCTGTCGCTCAGCCTGCTGCTGAACGGCCACGCCTGGCAGGGGATGCTGTTCGGGGTGGCGGTCGTGCTGACCGCGACGCTCGGCGATCTCGTCGAGTCGCTCATCAAACGTGACCTCGGGATCAAGGACATGGGCACGATGCTGCCCGGTCACGGCGGGCTGATGGACCGCCTCGACTCCCTGCTGCCCTCGGCCGTCGTTTCCTGGCTGCTGCTTTCGGCGTTCGTCCCCACTCCCTGAGCCCGTTCCGCGGGCCGGGCGTGGGGATCGTTCGGCGACCGCCGAACCGTTCCGGCGGTTGACTCGTTCCCATGGTCACCACGGCATCCCCGAAGGCACCGGCCCGGCTCGCGCTCACCGCCGTCTGTCTCGGCTTCTTCATGATCACGCTGGACGCGACGATCGTGAACCTCGCGCTCCCGGCGATCGGCGCGGACTACGCCGAACCGTCCACGGCCGCGTTGCAATGGGTCGTCGACGCCTACACGGTGACGCTCGCCGCGTTCCTGCTCACCTGGGGAGCGGCGGGGGACCGCTGGGGTTCGCGGCGGGTGTTCGAGGCGGGCGTGGCCGTGTTCGTCCTCGCCTCGATCGCTTGTGCCGCAGCGGGTTCACTGCCCTGGCTGATCGCCGCCCGCGCGGTGCAGGGTGCCGGCGCGGCCGCGTTGCTGCCCTCGTCGCTGGCTCTCATCGCGCATCAGTTCCCCGACGCCGGCGCGCGGGCGCGGGCACTGGGCGTGTGGGGCGGGATGAGCGGGATCGGGCTCGCCGCGGGACCGTTGCTGGGCGGGCTCGCGGTGGGGCTGGCCGACTGGCGGCTGGTGTTCGCGGTCAACGTCCCGGTCGGGCTGCTCGCGATCGTGCTGACGCGCCGGGCGGTGACCGAGACGCCGCTGCGGGCGCGCACGCGCATCGACGGGATGGGCCAGGTTTCCGGCACGGCCGTGCTGGCGTGCCTCGTGGCCGGGTTCATCGAATCGGGCCACGCTGGTTGGCTCGCCGCGCCGACGCTCGTGTTGCTGGGTGCCGGGGTGGTATGCGGTGCGCTTTTCGTTGTCGTGGAACGGATCGTGTCCGCGCCGGTGCTTCCGACGGGTGTGCTGCGCGTACGGAACTTCGCGGTCGCGACGGCGATCGGCGGGTTGTTCAACTTCGGCATGTACGGCGCGTTGTTCTGTCTCGCGTTGTTCCTGCAACGGGTGTGGACGCTGAGTGTGCTGCCCGCGGGGCTGGCGCTGGTGCCGCTGACCGCCGTGGTCGGGATCAACGCGTTCTTCTCCGGCAGGCTCATCAGCCGGTTCGGCGCGCGTCTCCCGATCGTCGCCGGTGCGCTGGCCGGGCTCGCCGGTGCGATCGGGTTCGCGCTGCTGCCCGACGGCCGGTCGGTGCCCGTGCTGATCGTCTTCTCGGTGATCTACGGGTGCTGCTCGCTGGCCATGCCCGCGATGACGTCGGTGGCGATGAACGCGTTGCCGGACAAGGCAGGACTCGCCGCCGGTGTGCTCAACGCGTCGCGGCAGACCGGCGGCGCCCTCGGCGTCGCGCTCGTCGGCGGGCTGCTGCCGGGCACGGCCATGTGGCTGGTCGCGGCCGGGTACGTCACGATCGCGCTGCTCGCTCTCCGCGTCGAGCGATAGCAAAGGTCCCTTGCTCCCGCCGGGCGCGCTCAGTCGTCGTAGGGGTCGTCGACCTCGGCGCTGCCCCAGGTCTCGGCCGCGCGCGAGTGGTCGATCACCGCGAACACCGAACCGTCCGGGTCGGCGAGGATCGCCACTCGGCCGAACGGGGTGTCGTAGGGCTCGATGACGACGGCGCCGCCGAGGGCGAGCGCGTCGGCGGCCGCGGCGTCACTTCCGCGGACCGGATCGACGTCGAAGTAGACGAGCCAGTGCGGGGGAGTATCACGACGGTATTCCGGGCCCATGACGTAGCGGTAGAGCACGGGCTCGTGCTCTACCATCCATTCCGCGTAGTCCATCGACTCGCCGTCGCCGATCTGATGGCTCGAGTAGGTGAACAGCTTGCAGTAGAAGTGATCGGCGGACGCGCCGTCGTGGGTGTTGAGGTCGGCGCCGCTGAAGGTGTTGGGGCGCCCGGTCGCGAACTGCCAGTCCGGCGGGACCTCCCACAGCACCAGCGGTGCGCCGCAGGCGTCGATCACGTGCAGGATCGCGCCGCGGTGGGGAATGGGGAGCGGCCCGAGCGTCACCCGGCCGCCGAGATGGACGACCCACTCCGCGGCGCTCGCGGTGTGCGGCACCGCCAGGTGCGGGACCCAGCCCTGCGGGCTCTGGGCGCTCGCGCGGTACAGGCCACTGGCCTGGACCCCGCCGGAAGTCGCGATGGAGTAGCGCCGGTCCGGGGTCGCCGGATCCCGTTTGGTCGTGTACTGCCAGCCGAAGAGACCGCCGTAGAACCGTTGTGCCGCGGCCTCGTCCTGGCAGCCGAGCTCGATCCAGCAGGGAAGCCCGGTCGCGACCGGGGATGGTGGGCTGGGCGGACCTGACGGCATACTGGGTCTCCCTCCGGGCTTCGGTGGAGTCTAGAGGGGCCACATAAGTTTTTCGCCAAGTTTCGATGCCGGAAGATCGAGGATCCTCCTGCCGACGACCCGGAAAGGGAGAGATCCGAAGTGCGGTGGTTGCCCCGGTCCGTGGCGCCGTCCCGGCGGTCCGAGGTCGTGCCGAGCCCGAACATCTGGTACTACCAGCGGGCTTACGAGGTGGAGAACCGCGCGCAGGACGTCGACGGCGAGATCTGGCGGGTGCTGCGCGAGGAGTACGACTGGGCCGGCCGCGACGTGCTCGACGTGGGCTGCGGCGACGGTTTCCATTTGCCGTACTTCGCCCGCGACGCCCGTTCCGTGCTCGGCGTCGAGCCCCACGAACCGCTCGCCCGCGACGCCGCCGAGCGGGTGCGGGACCTGGCGAACGCCGAGGTCCGGCAAGGCCGGGCGCAACGGCTTCCCGTCGGCGACGCCTGCGTGGACGTGGTGCACGCGCGCACCGCGTACTTCTTCGGGCCGGGCTGTGAGCCAGGGCTCCGCGAAGCCGAACGCGTGCTGCGGCCGGGTGGCGCGATCCTGATCGTGGACCTCGACGTCACCAGTGATCCGTACGGGAGCTGGATGCGCGAGGATCTGCCGGACTACGACCCGCCCGCCGTCGAGCGGTTCTTCGACCGGGCGGGGTTCCGGTGCCGCCGGGTGGCGACGCGCTGGCGGTTCGAAGACGCCGCCGCGATGGAGTCAGTGCTGAAGATCGAGTTCAGCGCGAAGGTCGCAGCGCGGGCGATCGCCGAGGTGCATCGCCGCAACGCCAAGGAATTCCACGCCGGGAGCGCGGAAATGACGCTGCCGGTGGGCTATCGCGTCCATACGCGCGTCAAGCCCACCGGCCTCGCCCTGCCCGGTCACTCGGCCGCCGCCGGGGACTCGGGCGCGTCGTCTTCGACCTCACCCAGAATGGCGTAGATCGAGCGACGCGCTTCGTTCAGCACGTCCGCCGCGCGAGCCTGCTGGCTCTCGGAACCGGCGCGCATCACCTGGACGACCGCGGCGGCCAGTCCGGCGCCCGCCTTGCGGAGCCCGACCTCGTTCGGGTCGACGTCGTGGGCGATGTGCTCCCATGGCGGCGTGGAGTCCTGCCGCTCGGCGGCGGCGCGGCCCTCGTCGGTCAGCTCGAAGAGCTTCTTGCCGTGCTCGTCCTTGCTCAGGACGAGCCCTTCGTCGGCCAGCATCTGCAGCGTCGGATAGACCGAGCCGGGGCTCGGCTTCCAGAAGCCGCCGCTGCGTTCGCCGATTTCGCGGATGATCTCGTAGCCGTGCCGGGGCTGCTCGGCGAGCAGCGCCAGGATCGCGGCCCGGACGTCGCCGCGCCTGCTGCGCCGTCCGCCGCCCCGCCGTCCACGCGAGCCGTGCCCGCGCCCCGGGGGGAAGTCGCCGAAGCCGCCGCGGGCCCATGGCCCGAAGTCCGCCCGGCCACGTTCGCGAGGGAATCGTTGGTGTCGTCTCATGAGTTGAGTCCTTTCTCGAAGTATTCCGACACGTTCACGATATATCGGAAACAGTCGTTTGGCAATATCGATGGTGTGATGTGGCCCGCAACGCCCGGCATGGGACACTTGACCTGCTATGACTGCCCTCCCCCTCGTCTTCGACGCGCCCAAGCGCGGCCTCCCGCCGCGCCACCTCGCCGACCTCTCGGCCACCGAACGCGCCGAAGCCGTGGCCGCGCTCGGCGAGAAGCCGTTCCGCGCCAAGCAGCTCTCCAACCACTACTTCGCCCGCCTCACCGTCGACCCCGAGGCGATGACCGACATCCCGGCCGCCGCCCGGCAACGGCTCGTCGACGAGCTCATGCCGCCGCTGCTGACCGAGGTCCGCGCGCTCACCACCGACGAGGGCACCACGCGCAAGACCCTCTGGCGCGCACACGACGGCACGCTGCTGGAGAGCGTCCTGATGCGCTATCCGGACCGCGCGACGCTGTGCATCTCGAGCCAGGCCGGCTGCGGCATGGCCTGCCCCTTCTGCGCGACCGGCCAGGGTGGTCTGGACCGCAACCTGTCGACGGCGGAGATCGTCGACCAGGTCCGCTCCGCCGCCGCGGTCATGCGGGACGGTCTCATGCCCGGCGGCCCCGGCCGGCTGTCGAACATCGTCTTCATGGGCATGGGTGAGCCGCTCGCGAACTACAAGCGGGTGGTGGCCGCGGTGCGCCGGATCACGGATCCGGCGCCGGCGGGGCTGGGGATTTCGCAGCGTTCGGTGACGGTGTCGACCGTCGGCCTGGCTCCGGCGATCCGGAAGCTGGCGGACGAGAAGATGCAGGTGCGTCTCGCGGTTTCCTTGCACACTCCGGACGATGAGCTGCGGGACACGCTGGTGCCGGTGAACAACCGGTGGTCGGTGGACGAGGTTCTCGAGGCCGCGCGGTACTACGCGGACACTTCTGGACGTCGCGTTTCGATCGAGTACGCGTTGATCCGGGACATCAACGATCAGCCTTGGCGTGCCGAGCTTTTGGCGAAGCGGCTGCGGAAGCACCTCGGCCAGCTGGTCCACGTCAACGTCATCCCGCTGAACCCGACGCCGGGTTCGAAGTGGGACGCGTCGCCGAAGCCGGTGGAGCGCGAGTTCGTCCGTCTGGTCAACGCCGGGGGAGTGGCGTGCACGGTCCGCGACACCCGCGGCCAGGAGATCGCTGCGGCCTGCGGCCAGCTCGCTGCCGAAGGCTGATCTTCATGCCCTTGGGACGGAGACGGCACTGTTCCCCCATAGCGCGTTGGTAGAGCAGGCGAGCGTCGTCGGGGTCGGGACTGTTCAGAAACATGAAGCGTCGTCCTGACGACTACTCGATCATGCATCCTATGGAAGGCCAGCCGCTGCTCGAGCTGCCGGTCGACGTGTGCGCACGTTTGACTGAGGAGTTGCCGGAGAGCGCTGGCAAGATCCTCGGCTGCCTTCGCACCGCGGGCGCTCTCATCGAAGAAGCGATTGTGGATGATCGCGGGTTGCGTCTGGCGGAGAGTGCCGCCTACAACGTGCGGGAAGCTCTCGACGCGGTCGTCGCGCACCGAACACCGGCCGGCGGTGGGGAACTGCGCGCTGTGATGGATGCGTGGGATCTCTATATGAGGACGGCGTCTGGAGGATCGGACCAGGACCTCGCACTCGAGGCATTGAAGGCTGCGTTGACAGCCTTTGCTGCGCAGAACGTTCGCGGCTCTGTTCACGCGTCGCGGCTGTTGAGTTTCATTCGGGCGCAGACTGGTGTTGACCCGCTGCCTGGGCTGGATCCTCGCGTCGAGTACGACGAGTTGCGAGGAATGGCCAACGGTTGCCTGCACGACGAAGCAGGTTTGTCCGAGGCCGTCGTTCTGCTGGACCGTACAGTCGCGTGGTTCATTCGCATGTTCACCCCGCCCGATCAGGTCGTCCGTGGACTTCAGGACCTTGCGGCCGAGCCCTGGCAGGGCCCGGTGCAGCTGGAACGCCTGCGCGCCCTGGCCAGCACCGCACACCATGTGCGGCTGTTCCTTGCCACGCTCGTGGACCCCGCCTGGCTGATGCCGCTATACACCGCCGACCTGATCCAGCTGCCCGAGCCGAACGCGCCGTGGGCTGTGGCCGGGCTACTGGACGGGTTGTGCAAGACCTTTCCTGCTTCAGTGGCCGACGTGCTCCATCGATTACTGGCTGACGTCAGGGAATCACCTCAAGGGGAGCGCTGGAGGCAACGCTTCGATCTGCTCCGCATCGCCGTACAGCTCGGAGACGTGGGCCATCCGCTAGTGGAGTCGATATTTTCGCTCCACCCCGAGGACCGTGCTGTTCGTGCGTTGGCCGTCGGAGTTCTGAAAGATGCGGATCCTGCTGCGCCGATCGTCGTTCACGTCGCCGACCGTGTGCTCAACGGGCGTCCGCTCGATCGGGAGCGGTACTACTACAGCACGGTTCTCGACAGTCTCGTTACCGGGCTGACCGCGGGCAACGCCGCAGGCCGGGCTCGGCTGTTAGCGATCAAGGTCCGTAAGCTCGCCAGCCATCCCGACATGAAGTTCGTGGCACTGGACATCGCGAGATTCACCAGCGACCTCACCGATGGTCACGACTTCGTCTCCCTGATCACGCACGACTTCGCAATCGCTCTGTCTCGTTGCCGCGAGCTGGGAGTTCCGACGTCTGATCTGCGTGCGTGGGTCGACGACATTCCGGGGGAGGTCGGCGAGCGCATCCTGTGTCGGGTCCTTGCCGAAGCCGACGATGTCACGCTGCAGGGCAAGATCGATCACGTCACGGAGCGGCTGGCCTCCTCGACTGCCACCGGTGACGACAAGGACCTGATCGACGCCGTGCTCGCGGACGAACCCGACGAGACGATGCTCGCACCGTGGCGCGATGCCTGGGGCGCCCCTCCGGGCGCCGTTGACGAAGCTCCCGGCCAGATCCCTCGCTCGTGGATGAGAGCCTGGAGTTGGTCGCCGGTGGTGCCGGCGTCGGTCCTCAGCGGCTGGGACGCTGCAATCCGGCACGTCACGTCGGTCTACGGCCGACTCGACCTGGCCGACCTCGATGCCCGGAGCGCCCCGTTCGAGTTTGAGGGCGAACGGTCGCCCTACGGAGTGGATGATCTTGCTGCGTTGCCGGTACTTGATGCGGCTCGACGGGTTTCTCAGTGGCGGCTGGAGGACGCGAGCGCTCGGGAGTTCGTTGGTGCGCGTCAGCTTGCTCGCGTACTTGAGACCGTCGTCAAGAACGACATTGCCGCATGGACTCAGGACCCGATAGCGGTTGTCACGACGCTACGTGAACCACTGTACGTGCTGAACTATTTCCAGGCTCTCGCGGAAAAAGCCCGCTTAGCCGTCGGGCGGACTCGCCAGATCATCGCCGCTACGCGATTGGCTCGAGACACCCGCTGGGACCCGGTTGTCCTCGGCCGTGACGGTGTCGACTTCGAGCTCGATTGGCGCAACGTCGATGTCATGACCATCGAACTCGCCGCGGCCTTGGCAAACTGGGATGGCGAGCTGTCCGAAGATCTCGACACCATGTGGACCTGGGCTTGCCAGTCCATCGACTTGGCGCGCGACAACTCCGACGACCAAGCCCCCTCCGATGACCCAGATACCTTCCGGCGCGCCACAAACAGCCGCGAAGGCAGGGCGATCCTTGCTCTGATCGCGTTCGCCGCGTGGGAGCATCGCAACCTGAAGACCGTTCGCTCGGACTTCACCCGCATGCTCGGTGACATCCTTGCGGCCCCAGGTCGAAAAGGACACGAGTGCCGCGCAATCCTCGCCTACCGCAGGGCAGCTCTCGAGGTCCTCGCTCCTGACTGGCTCATGAAGAACTCAGCTGTGCTGTTCGGCGACGACGAACTCGGGTCGGTGATCTTCGACTTCACACTCCAGTACGCACAGCCCACTCCTTGGCTGTACACCCATCTGCGCGATCGGCTCGTTGCCGCGGCCGCAGGTGGAAGCCCCCGTGCGATCAAGTCGTTGCTCGTCGGAGTCGTGAACGATCAGGACGGGTGCACCATCGACACCGTCATCACGGCGTTGCAAGGCAACGACGCCGCCTTGGCCATTGCCAACGACAGCATGGCCTTCCTGGCGCAGGGATGCGCGGCGGATGATCCACGTCTATCGACCGCCGCGGAGTTCTGGCAAGCACTCGTCTACGCGGACCGGAAGGTCGTCGGCGCCGAGGCCCTGCACGCATCCGGGCGCTGGGCGTTCGTAACCGGCCTGGCCGACGACGTCTGGTCGCAGCTCACACTGCAGATACTCCGTATCACCGGCGGCGACATCAACCTCCCCGCAGAAATTGCCGATCGCTGCCAGGCGGCGACCGCGGCCGGCTTTAGCGGCCGCATCCTGCTTCTCCTGCTCGGCCACGGGGATCCCTGGGATCAGCACTTCGTCGCCCAGACCGCGGTCAAAAGCCTCCCAGCGCTCGCTGAGCGAGCCGACCCGGCGTTCCAGCACCTCCGCACCCGGCTCATCGACCTCGGCTACCACGAAGCCGCAGACGTCGATCCTCGACCTATGAGCGAGACGGAGTGACCAGCAACGCGAAGACCGCGACTGTTCCTACGTCAGGAAAGTAGTGGTATGGAAGCGGTACAGCGGTTCCGCGTGACACCACTTGCCGCCTTGCCAGCCCTGCGTGCCCATAAGGAAAAGTCGAAGAAAGCCGGGAATTTTTCGTTCTGCATGCCTCATCGTAATTTCCATGGCGGCATCGCTTGTGGCGCTTGGCGCCACCTCCTATCCGCCGGTGTCACTGCTGGTATCACCAAGGTGACTGGAAGATCATCAACAATGTTGTGATCCGCATCTTCCAGGACGTAGCACGGCTGCTAGAGACTGCCGTGATCTCGCTGCACGTTCGATTGAAAAGCTCCTTCAACCAGATCGCGTCGGCTTGGAGGAGGTGGACACATGGAATCTCGATACGGCTGAATCCTTGTTCAGAAGTCCCGTCGAGGTGGGAGACGACGGTCAGGGCGGCACGATGGTCAGTGGCGGTAGTCACCGTGCAATAGCGATGCGTGACGCAGGGTTCTTGCAACGATCGCGTTGCACTGGGAGACCGTGAAAACGTTAGAGGTCTGATCCTCTTGCTCTGCTGCGGAACCCGGGTACGCGTTGATCCAGTACATCGACGATCGGCAAGGCCAAAGGGGATCTCTGGCCGGCCCCAGCCCGGTCGACCGCGGCAATCCCGGCTCGAAGATCCATGCCCTGCCGACCGCGCCGGGTTGCTCACAGTCGCGGTCTCCGACGCGAACACGAACGATTCCAACGTGCTCAAATTGCTGGTGATGGCGATCCCAGCGATCCGTTCCCATCGCGGCCCGCGGCGTCACAAGCCAGCTAAGCTGCATGCCGACACGGCCTACGAGCAACCCGATCTGCGTATATGGGTCCGCGACCGCGGCATCAAATTCCGCATCGCCGCAAAGCGGTCGTGATGTTCGGGGTAGTTTGCGGATAGGAGTCGATCGTGACCGCCGCCTCGGCGATGGCTCGGGACGCTCGCTCGGCATGTTCGAGGGTTGCGGGACGCTGGCCTTGTTCCACGCGTGGTAACGAGTTTGACACAGCTGTGTGGCTGCGTAACGATCGCTGTGTCTGGGGCGAGTACGTAGGCAAGGTAAACACCGACTGAGATCCAAATTTTGAAGATACAACCACATCGTTCAGTAGGAGCGTGAATGTCGGTTTCGTCAGCGCCAGGGCGTGAGCGGGCGGTTCATCGTTACCGGTTGCCGGTTTTGGTCGGAATCATTCAGTTCAGTGGATTCATGATACTGGCGGTTTTGTGGTTCACTCGCGGTATCTGGTGGGCTGCTCCTCCGGTCGATCTTCCTGGACTCTTCGACTTTCCGAGTGCCTACATTGGTGACAGTTTTCTGCTTCCGATCGCAGTCGTGCTCATGCTGCTAGGTGCGGGTCATCTCCCGCGGGTGCCACGTGATCGGACGGTCGCAGCCATCTTTGCCGTGATTGCCGGCCTGTTGGCAACCGGTGTGCAATTTCTCTGGCTGGTCGACAGGCATCCCAAGGGCAATTGGACGTTTCCGCAACCCCATCAATTTAATGTGGCAGGTATCTGGCATGCGGTGTATTTTGTCGGAACTGCCGCGGTATTGATGCTTGCGCTCGTGCTCTTTGCATACCGAGCTTCAGTGGCACTGCGAGGCGTGGGACCCAATGCTGTGATCGCCGTACTGAGTGGAGCAGGCCCTTCGGTGGCGCTTTCTTGCTTGTTTATCTACATCGTTTTGGTGACGCGCGACTCTTCGATTTCGACGTTTGCTTCGCGAACTTCGCTCATCAGTCTCGGCTTAGCGGTTGCAGTGTTCATTGTTCTCGCGCTGGTCGTGTTGCGACGATCGATCAGAATGCTTGGATCCCACATGATCCTGGCAATTTCTGCGGCAACTGCGGTAACGGTAGCCATCGACGCGCCCTGGTCTGGGGACCGGACGCAGATTCTGGGTGAGGTCAGCTCTGGGCTAGTCGGCGTGGGTATCGCGCTGCTCACCCTCGTGCCAGGCCGTGCGCTCGATGCTGACAGCTATTTGATGTACCGTCCCAATCCTGTTCAAGTGCCGTTGGTTGGTTTTGTTCTCGTCGCCCTGCTTCCTTCGTTGTGGGCACATGCATCGGCGGATATTCTCAACTCGAGATGGCTCCAAGCTGCGCTTTGGGTTCTGGCGTATCTGGTTGCTATCGTGGTCCTCTGCGGAGCAGTTGTTCGATGCTTCCGTCTTCCTTGGATGCGCCAAGCAGTTGACATCACGGTGGTTTCCCTCTTGTTCTGCGTGATTTCACTTGCGGCATTGACTGTGCCACGGTGGCGGCAGGCGTCGGACGCTGCCCCCTTCAGCAGTTTGCTGGTAGCGATCGTGATATCTTCATTGCTCTTTCCGATTCTCAAGATCCGCATGCATATCGAGATCCGGGATGAGCAGGGGCCTCCTGATGAAGATACCGGCTCGTTCGGGTTGGCCGGTGCAACCAAGCTGAGCGCGACGGCGACGGTCGGCATGCTGCTTGTGTTCGGATTGGCAGGCGTCGTCTCGCTGCTCGACTTCACTCTTGCAGCCGCGATCGATCGCAAGTATGTCACTGACTCGGGGATGATGCCGCAGGCCGGTAGCCTCCTCGTGGCTGGTGCGGGGTTGGCTTTGCTCGCTGTGGTGCTGCTCTGGTTCAGTAGTTGTTGGTCGGTCAGCATACTACGTTTCGTGGCTCCGGTTCTGGCGGTGGCCTGGCCAATTCTCTCGATAATTGTTGTCGGTATCCACGGGGTGGATCCTGTTACGCTCGTGGCGGCAGCAGGTGGATCATTGCTGGCACTATGGTCGGCCAACACAATGATCAATAATGTCGGCACGCTGCGAGGAACTCGAGTTGACGGTCCGTTGTGGGCGTGTGTGGCAGCCGTCGCGGTAAGCAGCCTGGTCAGCGGGTTCTTTGCTGCATCGGTAGCTCTCGCTGCCGATTCTGCGCATGTCTACACGTGGTTTGCTGGGATATCAACTGCAGTTGGAATCCTCGCAGTGAATGGTGCTATAGCAGTGGTAGTGGGCCATCTTGTCACGTCAGAACGCGGCGGTACCAGACATGGTCTAACCCACAACCTTGTCCAAGATTGGATCTTAGCACTGCTGCTCTATGTGATAGTTTTGGTAATTCCCGCAACGACTCTTCTTCATCTACCCTCGAGTCTTGGAATTTGGGCAAGATTTGTGGCCACATTTGCCATTGTAGGACCATTCTTGACTTACTTCCTAAGGCCTTACAAGTGGCAGCTGGAAACTAATCTCGGACATGTTTACCGCGAGATTGAGTCCCGTTCAGAGATTAAGTCTGTTACGAGAAAGACTGTAGATTATGAACGGGGCCTGCTGCGTCGAAATCGTGTCATTGTTCAAGCGGCGAGTGGAAAGCTGGGAGGGCCGCATCAGCATAGATTTCTCCGCATTCTCAATGCGCACGTGCGCAATCAAAATGCCATAAGCAATGCATTATTGGTGGTATCGTTGGTCGGTTTCCTGGTGCTCTTGGGTGGTCAGACCACTGCTGCATTAGCTTATCTTCGCCGTGATCAAGATCTCAATCCGAGTTAATGGCGCGGCTGCGGCTCCTCGTTCGTCAACAGGCGGTTTACGCGCGCCCTGTTTCCTTGCACACGCCGGATGACGAGCTGCGGGATACGCTGGTGCCGGTGAACAACCGGTGCTCGGTGGACGAGGTTCTCGAGGCTGCGCGGTATTACGCGGATACGTCGGGTCGGCGGGTAGTGCATGTGAACGTGATTCCGTTGAACCCGACGCCGGGTTCGAAGTGGGACGCGTCGCCGAAGCCGGTGGAGCGCGAATTCGTGCGGTTGGTCAACGCCGGGGGAGTGGCGTGCACGGTCCGCGACACCCGCGGCCAGGAGATCGCGGCCGCCTGCGGCCAGCTGGCAGCCGAGGGCTGACCTCGCTCAGGCGGCGGCGGTCCTCAGTGACTCGGAGAGCGTGACCAGCTCGCGGACGTCGTCGTCCAGGCCGTCGCCGTCGGGCAGGGCGACGGGCATTCCCTCCTGCGGCACCGGGTCGTGGCGGGCGTGGGCGTGCAGCGCCTCGGTGAGCCGGTCGGCCAGTGAGCCGTCGTCGCCGAGGTGGGCGAGGTACGGGCTGATCCGGACCAGCCCGTCACGGCATTCGATGACCCGCCGGTAGTACCGGCGATGCACGCCACGCAGGCTCAGCGCGTCCCGCCACGGGTTGAGCCGCACCCGGCTCAGCGCGTCCTCCGGGAAAGCCTCGTGCAGTCGTGTCCACAGTGGACCGAGGCGGTGGTACATCCGCAGGTGCTGCCACCACACCCTGGCCGCGGCCACCCGGGTGGCGACACCGGGATAGGACAGGCCGACGACGAGCAGGATCGCGCTCGGGAACACCAGGAAGACCGTGGCCTGCACCAGCAGCCAGGGGATCGCCGCGCCCGCCCAGTGCACGAGCACCACCGCGATCAGCGTCGCCCCGCCCACCGCGCCGATGGCGAACCCCACGGACGCCACCAGCAGCCCACGGGCCAGCCGGGGCGAGGCGCCCCGCGCGTAGCGCCGGGCGAACAAGCACGCGCTCGCGATGCCGTAGGTGAGGTACAGATCGGCGGTGAGGTAGAAGATCGAGACCCCGGAGAGGGGGTATTTCTCCGGCGGGACGCCGGGCATGAGCACCGTGACGGCCGCCATCACCAGGATCGCGGCGCCCAGCGGCACCGCTTCCAGCCAGGCCCGCCGCTTCGCCTGGGCGGCCGGAAGCGCCGAGAACAGGAAGAAGCAGGCGAGGGTGTAGACCAGCCCGCAGAGGAGGATGTGCTGGAACAGCAGCGGCACGATCGGCCCGGGGTCCGGCTGGTTCACGTTGCCAGCCAGGAGGCCGAACGGGTAGGAGGCCGCGAAGCAGGCCAGGCAGGCGGTGACCATCCAGCGCGCCACGTCCTTCGGCGCACGGGTGAGCTGGTAGATCTTCCACAACAGGGCGGGGTAGAGGATCACCCCTTGGATCACGGTCAGTGTGATGTGGGCGTTCACAGCCAGCCCAGCCTTTCGCCCAGCGCGGTCTCGATCCGTTGCGCGGTGGCCTCGTCCGACGACTTCGGGGCGACGCGGTCCAGCACGGACGCCCACTCCAGGATGATCGTCGCGACCGTCTCGGCTTCCCGCTCGTGGTCGGTGTCGTAGGAGGTACGCCGCAGAGCGCGCCGGACCGACTGCGGTTCCAGGTCCGGGTAGCGTTCACGCAGGTCGCCGGGCGGGGCGGTGTCCGGGGTCAGCTCGGCGACCAGGCTGTCGTCCTCCGCGGTGGTGCTGTGCCCGGCCAGCATGTGACCCAGTTCGTGCAGGATGATGTGGCACTGGTGGGCCTTGCTCGTGTCCTGCTGGTACACGATGTAGTCGGCCTTGCCGGTGGCGATCCAGGCACCGAACGGTCCCGGCACCGGGATCCGGTGCGCGATCAGCCGGATCGGGCGGCCGCGCTGGTCCCCGACCTTGCGGCACAGCTCGAGGACGTCGAGCGGTGGCTGGATGTCCAGTTCGTTCAGCAGCTTCCGGCAGCGGCGCCGTAGTTCGCGTTCCTTCACCGGTCACCCCGCTCTCGATCCTGCGCTCGGTCGTTCGACGTATCGCCGCGCCCGGTCCGTTCGTCACGGTAGACGACGGCGAGCGGGGCCTTCAGGGGCGGCTCTCCTGGATGACGTCGGCCAGCCGGCGCAGTTGCGCGGTGAGTGCGCGACGTTCCGCCGCGGTGAACTGGCCCAGCGCCCGGCTTTGCCGCTCACGCAGGCTTTCGCGCATCGCGCCGAGGCGGCGGACGCCGTTCTCGGTGAGGCTGATCAGCACCTGACGCTCGTCTTCGGGGGAGCGGCGCCGGACGACCACGCCCTTGACCTCCAGCTGCTTGAGCATGCGGGTGGCGGTCGACACGCTGACCTCGGCGGCGGAAGCGAGCCTGCCGACCGGCAAGCCCCGCCCGTCCGGTGCCTCGGTCAGCGGGTCGAGCAGTGCCAGCTGGGCCAGGGACAGCCCGTCGCCCGCTTGGCCCACGGTCGAGGCCCTGGACCGCCGCATCGCGTAGAACAGCCGGTCGGCGGCCTGCGCCAGTTCCTCGATGCCCGTGTTCCGCATGAGTGTCAGCCTAGCATGTACAATATTTGCCAAGCTAACTTTTGGTTAGGCAACGAAGATGGCCCGCACGTATCGACGTCCATCAACACATCGTTCCCCCGGACTGGGCGCGGATTCTGGATTCGCGTGGCCTGACGTCCGGCGGCTGGGCCATTCCGTCGTGAAGCGGGAGCCGGAGGAAAGGCCGCGGAACACTCAGTGGCGGCGGTTCGTGATTTCCGTGTGCAGCGATTTCAGCATCAGCTGCTGGAATCGCTCGATCGCCCGTCTTTCCTCGGGAGAGAACTGCGCGATCACCGCACGGACCAGATCGGTGGTTTCCTGGACGAATGGCGCGTAGCGGTCGGCGGCGTCCGCGACAACCGTGACCAATACTCTTCTCCGGTCGACGGGGTCACGAATTCGGCTGACGAGACCGGCCTTTTCCAATCGGTCGACCACTCCGGTGATCGTGCCGGTCGACAGTCCGGTCAATTCGGCGATCCGGCCCGCGGAAAGCGGCTCGCCTGCCTGCCCGATGAGGTCGAGCGACCGGTGGTCGGTGCTCGACAGGCCCATGCGCGCGGCGATCTTCGCGTGCCGCAGCACCGTCAGGGTGCTGCTCTCGTGGCTCATCCCGACGAACCGGCGGACCTCGTGCTCGGCTATCGGGTAGGTTCTTCCCTCGGCGTCCGCCATCGGCCCCTCCGTCTCGGCTGCGCCATATGTCTCGGCTGTGTCGCCTTTTCTCGCCCATCGAATAGCTCGGCGCTCAAGACGTGCTGGCGGCTCGCTCGAACCGGGATCAAGCGGAAAGGGGCTTTCCGTTTCGTCGTGGGGCCGCGTGGTGGAGTGATGTGAAACGTTACGTGTAGTTCCCGGCGGTGGGGATGCCGGAACAAACCGATCGTGATCAATCGCCGGGGCGCAGCCACGTCTTCTGGGGCGCTCCGGAGTGCCGCAGGGGCTAATGATCTACGGTCGTCATCGTGCTGACCAGGCATTATCCGGCATAAGTAATGGAGCGGTAAAGAATGTCTCGCCTGTGCTGATGTTGTTGCGCGCTCAGGTGGGCGCTGGTAACGTGCGTCATATGTGACGCGCTCGCATGGGGGGCGAGGGGTGCTTATTGCTTGCTTATCGGCATGATTGGCGCCAATTGTATCGAGCGCAGCCCGCTGTGAGTTCTCAGTGTCGAGTTTCGGGGTAACTCGGTACCTTTCTTGCTCATCAGGCGGTGAATTCTGCTGGGGATCACCCGGTTTTCGGCGGCGTCCGGACATGCCCGGACGCCGGTGTTCCACACCCCGGGACAGCGGATCCACCGGCTGAGAGCGCTGACGTCAATAGCTGGGGGACAAGTGCAGGTAGAAATCAACGTACTCGGCCCGTTGGAAGTGGTGGTGCAAGGGCAGGCGGTCACCCCGAGCGCGCCCAAGCTGTGTCAGCTCCTCGCCTTGTTCGTCGCTCGGCACAACCAGGTGACCAGCACGAACGATCTCATCGACGAGCTGTGGGGCGAGCGTCCGCCGCGCAGTGCCCAGGCCACCTTGCAGACCTACGTGCACAAGCTGCGGAAACTGCTCGTGATCACCGAGGCCGGGCGCACCGAACGGCTGTTGCACACCCACAGCCACGGCTACCTGCTGGCGGCTCCGCCGGAGGCGGTCGACCAGTTCCGGTTCGAACAGCTCGCCCGGCGAGGCCGGGTCGCGCTCGCCGACGGGGCCGCCGAACGGGCGAGCGCGCTCTTCCGTGAAGCGCTGGCCTTGTGGCGGGGGTCGGTGCTGAGCGGTCTGCAGACCGGGGAACTGTTGTCGGCACACGTGACGCGGCTCGAGGAGATCCGGCTGAACGCCCTCGAGTCGCGGATCGACGCGGACCTGCGGCACGGCAGGCAGCGTGAGCTGGTCAGCGAGCTGAAGGAGCTCGTGCTCTCCTATCCCCTGCACGAAGGGTTTCACACCCAGCTCATCGTGTCGCTTTCCCGGTGTGAACGCCGCTACGAGGCGTCCAACGTCTATCACCAGCTGCGCCGCCGGATGCGGAAGGAACTCGGCCTGGAGCCGTCGCCGTCGTTGCAGCGGCTGCACGAAGCGGTGCTGTCGGGGGGGGGGGGGCGCGGGGGGGGGGGCGGGGGGGGGGGGGCCGGGCGCGGCTAGGCATCTCCGACCCCCCGCCACCGGCCGCGCCCCCCCAACCCCCCGGGGGCATAAAAACAAACACCGCCCCCG
>NZ_JBHYIQ010000014.1:72922-90547 GCF_042739895.1 Amycolatopsis sp. NPDC059021 | reverse complement strand
GGGCACTCCCGATCCGATCGGGAGTGCCGGACAGCGGCGGGCTCCCGTGGTGACCTTGTCGAGCACGCCGGCCCAGCTGCCGCACGACATCGACGATTTCGCCGGGCGGGTCGAGCAGGTCGAGGCCGCGACCCGCCAGCTGGTGCACCGCGAGCGCGGTGACAGCGCACTGCGGGGGCTGTCGGTTTCGGGTATGCCCGGCGTCGGGAAGACCGCTTTCGCCATCCATCTCGCGCAGCGGGTCCGGGCGCAGTTCCCGGACGGCCAGTTCTTCACGAACCTGCGTCCGGCGGGCGGGGCGCCGCGTGATCCGGCCGACGTCCTCCGGCATTTCCTGCGCTCCGCCGGATTCACGGACGATCAGCTCCCCGCCGACCTCGAGCGGCTCGCCACGCACTTCCGGACATGGACCTCCTCGCGCCGGGCACTCGTCGTGCTCGACGACGCCGTGTCTCCCGCGCAGGTGCAGTCGCTCCTGCCCGCGGGCCCGGAGTGCGCCGCGGTGATCACCTCCCGTTCCGGGATGCCGGGGCTGGCCGGTGTGCGGACCGTGGAACTCGACCCGCTCACCGACACGGAAGGACTGCAGATGCTCGTCGCGGTCCTCGGGGCCGATCGGGTCGCGGCCGAACAACTGCACGCGCTGCCCTTGGTGGAGCTGTGCGGGCATCTGCCACTGGCGATCCGGTGCGTCGCGGCCCGGCTACAGGCAGCGAACCACTGGCCGCTGCGGAACATGCTGCTGCACCTGGTGCGCAGCAAGCGGCGTCTCGATCTGCTCAGTTTCAGCGGCATCGACGTCCGGCGGCGGTTCGCGAGCAGCTACGAAATGCTGGAAGCCGACGCGCAGCTCATGTTCCGGTCTCTCGCGAAACTCAAGAGCGGGCTGTTCAGCGCCCGGGAGGCCGCCGAGTTGTTCGGCTGCGAGCCCGAGGTCGCGGAAATGCTGCTGGTGCGTCTTGTCGGGGAGGGGCTGCTGCGGATCTTCCAGCCACCCGGCGACACCGAGGTCGGATTCCGGTTGCACCCGCTGCTGCGGCTGTACGCCAAGGAACTGTGGCCGAACGTGACCGTGGCGACGATCCACACGTTCGCGGAGCGTCCGGCGGCGGCCGATCTGGCCTGACCCCTGGCACCGGGGGGGCGGGCGGGGGGCGGGGCGGCGCCCCCCCCCCCCCCCCGCGGGGGGGGGCCCGCCCCCCCCCCCCCGCGGGCGCGGGGGGGGCGCCGGGGGGGGGGGCGGCGGGGCGCCCCCCCCCCCCCCCCCCCCGCCCGCCCGCCCCCCCCCCCCCCCCGCGCGGCGTGTTTCAGCGCCGGCCTGCGGCCACCGGGAGCGCGAGGGGATCCGCGCGGGCGACGGTGAGCTGACCGGCCGTTCTGCGGACCACCGGACGCAGCCGGTAGCGATGCGTGTCCAGCAAGGGGGCCTCCGCCGTCGCTTCGGCGAGCTGGAACTCGACCAGGTGCTCGAGCATGGTTTCGGCGTGGAACTCGTCGACACCGAGCAGCGCGGCGGCCTCGGCGGCCGAGACCCACTCGGTGTGGTGATGCGCCATGGCCTGGACCGCGGCCTGTGCCGACGGGGGCAGGAGCCGGCAACTGCGGCGTACCCCGTTGACCAGGTGGAGGTCGGTGGTGTCGAAGGCGGTGCTGTCGAGCCGTCTTCGCAACCAGTTCAGGAGCCGGGCCAGTGTCCAGTGCGGGTGGTTCTGCAACTGGTCCGCCGCGGCGCGCAGCACACCGGGCAGGCCGTCGCAGAGACGCAGCAGATCACGCGCGGCCGCCGGAGCGATGCGCACCCGGTTCGCGCCTGCCGTGCGCAGGAGCAGTCGCAGGCTGTCCTGCGTACTGAGCGGGCGCAGCTCGATCGTCGTGGTGCTCGTCGGCAGCGCGAGCCTGCGACGGCCGGAGAGCATCACGCCGCAGGCGCTGCCCGACGGCAGCAGCGCCAGCACGTCTCGTGCGTCGGTCACGTCGTCGAGCACCACCAGGACCCGGCGCCGTGCCGTCCAGCTGCGGAACAGCTGACATCGCTCCTCCAGCGTGCCGGGCACCTTGGCGGGAGGAATCCCGGCCGCCCGGAGGAAACCGGCGAGCACCTCGGCGGTGTCGACGACCTGGTCGTCGGCGTCCACGAGTTCGGCGTAGAGCTGTCCGTCCGGGAAGAGGTCGCGGACCCGGTGCCCGACGGTGACGCAGAAGGCGGACTTGCCGATGTCCGGAGGGCCGACCACGACGACCATGGCGGGTGCGCCGTTTTCGCCGCCCAGTGTGCGTACGGCCTGCTCGATCTCGTCGTCGCGCCCGCTGAGGGGAAGACCGACACGGGGCAGCTGGCACGGTGGTTCGGCGAGCCCCGCGACCCGCACCGTACCCGGGGCCGCGGCGTCGAGTCCGGGGTCCGCCGCCAGGATCTGTTCGTGCAGCCGTCGCAGCGCGGCGGACGGGTCCAATCCCAGCTCGTCCGCCAGTGCCGACCGGGCGTGCTGGTAGGTCTGGAGTGCTTCCGATCGCCTGCCGGTGCGATACAACGCCAGCATCAGCTTGGCCTGGAGCGCTTCGTTCGTCGGCTGCTGGGCGACCAGGGAGGTCAGCTCGCCGACGAGTTCCCGGTGCCTGCCCAGTATCAGGTCCGCGTCGATCCGCCGGTCCAGTGCGTTCGCCCGGATTTCGTCGAGCCGGGCGATCGACGCCTTGAGCACGGTGCCGGGGGTGACGTCGGCCAGCGCGGGGCCACGCCACAGGTCGAGCGCCGCCCGCAGGGTGTCGGCGGCCTCCAGGATGTCGCCGGATTCCCAGAGTTTCTTGCCGTGCGTGGCGAGCTTTTCGAATTCGTCGGCGTCGAGGGTGCCTGCTCCCAGCTCCAGCAGGTACCCGTTCGGTGTCGTCCGGAGACACGGTTCGGTCGTCCGGATTCCGTGCCGTCTCCCCTGCGGCACGGCGATCCGGAGCAGCTTGCGCAGCTGGTAGATGTAGGTCTGCAGGGTCGTGATCACGCTGGCGGGTGGCGATTCCTCCCAGATCTCGTCGATGAGCTGCTCGTTCGACACGGAGTAGCCGGCATGCAGGCTCAACATGCTGAGCACCAGCCGGAGTTTGGGCGCGGTGGGTGTCACGTCGGTGCCGTCGCGTATGACTTCGAACGGTCCCAGTACGCTGATGTGCACGCTCGGTAACGCTCCTTCCAGCATTTGTGTGCCGGGGGATCGAAATGGCGCCCGGCAGGTCCCCATTGGTGAATGACCGGCAGGATCGCGGGCTTGCCCGTTTCCCCGGCGGCGCGCCATCCGCCGTCGAGGAACGTGCTGCATCGTGGTGTTTCCCCAGCCCCCAGGCCGATCACCTTGCGGCCGACCATGCTGGCCGCACCTTGATCACGCCTGGAAGAACCCTGGAAAAAGCCTTGAACGCGGCTCGAAGGGGCAACTGTTCACCCGGATGTACCAAGATGCCGTGTCCGGATGGCGGCCTCGTGGGAATTGTGTGTCGATTTCACGTTTTGCTATCGTGTCGGGGTGCGAGGGCGGGTGATAATCGTCGGCTGTGATGTTGCCGGATTGGCCGTCGCACTATTTCTCAAACGCGCGGGATACGAGCCGATCGTCTACGACCGCGGCCGTGATCCTCGTCAGGTGCCCGCGGGACTGGTCGCGCTCACCCCGAACGGGCTGGAGGTGCTCCGGACGCTCGGCCTCGCGGCCGCGGTCCGGGTGCTCGGCCAGGCCAGCCGCCGGATCGTCCTCCACGGTCAGTCCGGGGAGCGGCTCGGCGAGGTGGCGGGCGACTCGTTGCTGGTGGGCAGGCGCGATCTGCTCGGCGTGCTGCGCAGCGCGGCCTGCCGCGCCGACGTGCCGATGGAATTCGGTGTTTCGTTCACCGGTGCGGAATCCCGCCATCATGACGTACTCGTCCATTTCGCGGGGCGCCCGGTCACCGCGGCGCACCTGCTCCTCGGGTGTGACGGCAGGTGGTCGGACGTGCGGGCGCTGGTCGACCGGGATGCCGCGCCGCCGCGGTTCAGCGGGGTCATGGGCTGCTCGGGATTCGCCCGCCTGCCGGGGCTGGATCACGCGGACGGGCAGTTGCACGTGACCTTCGGGCAGTACGGGTGCTTCGTCTACCAGGTGCTCACGAACGGGGACGTTTTCTGGTACCAGACCGCCGCGGCGCCGGACCCCGACAGCCGGCACCGGCCGAGCGCCGTCTGGCGGGCCAGGCTGGCGGAACTGCACGCCGGGGACCCCGCGCCGATCGCGGATCTCGTGCGGGCGACCGAGTGGATCGACCGGAACGCGATCTACACGACGCCGTCGTTGCGGAGCTGGCATCGCGGGCGGATCTGCCTGGTGGGCTTCGCCGCGCACGGGACGGGCGAGTACTCGGCGCACGGCGTGTCGATGGAGCTGGAGGACGCGATCACGCTGGCCGATTCCCTGCGCCGCAACGATTCCGTTCCCGAAGCGTTCTCCGGCTATCACCGGATCCGGCATCCGAGGGCGGGCCGGGTGCTGGGGCAGGCGGTGGGCGCGGGCCTGGCCATCGCCCCGCTGGACCAGCTGGGGCAACTGGTCCGCCGCATCCGGTTGCCCGCCGTCGTCGGCGCCGCGGTCGCCGAAACGGCGCGGACCTACCGGCACCGGATCTCCTGGGACGCCTGTCCCTGACGGGCCGCCGGGCGTGCCGGAGGCTTCGACCGCGCTTCGAGCCAGACCCCACGTCCCGCACCCATGATCGCCGGGTGCTGGGCACGGTCACTCGGAGAATGGAGATCCTGCGGTGGATCAGGGGTTGGCGAACAAACGAGTGCTGGTCACCGGCGGCACCAAGGGAATCGGACGCGCCGTCACACTGGCGTTCGCCCGTGCCGGCGCGGCGACGATCGTCGGCTACCGCGCCGACGAAGACGCGGCGAAGCGTCTCGCTGCCGAACTCGACGAAGCCGGCGGCCGGTACACGCTCGTGCGGAGCGATGTGACCAGCGCCGAGGGCGCCGCCACCTTGGCGAAGGCGGTGGCCGGCGAGTTCGGACAGCTCGACGTCCTGGTCAACAACGTCGGGGTCGACGGCCCGACGCCGTTCGGGGAACTCGGCTTCGGCGAATGGCAGCGCGTGCTCGACCACAATGTCACCACCACCTACCTCGTGACCCACGCGGTGCGTGAGCTTCTCGCGAACGGCGCGTCCGTGGTCAACGTGGGTTCCTCCGTGGCACTGCGGGGCCGCGCGGCCGGGGTGCACTACGGCGCTTCGAAGGCGGCGCTCATCGGGCTGACCCGGTCGCTGTGCAAGGAACTGGGGGAGCGGCAGGTGCGGGTGAACGTCGTGGCGCCCGGCCTGACCGAGACCGAACCCGGGGCGGGCCTGCCACCGCAGGCGGTGGAACGGATCGTCGGGATGACGGCGCTGGGCCGGATCTGCCAGCCGGAGGACGTCGCGGGCGCGGTGCTGTTCCTGGCGGGCGACACCTCGCGGTACGTCTCCGGAGCGGTTCTCAACGTGGACGGAGGAGTCTGATGGCATTCGCGGCGATCACCTACCGGGTCAAGCCGGGGAACGAAGAGGAAATAGCCCGGATATTCGCGGGATTCCAGCGGGTCGACACCCCCGAATTCCGGGACGAGGACGGAAACCGGGCGGGTAAACTGCTGGGTACCGCGGTCTTCGTCAAAGACGACGTCATGGTGCGCGTCATTCACTACGAAGGTGATTTCTCCGCCATCGCGCGGCATATGGCGGCCCAGCGCGGGGTGCACCTGATCGAAGAGAAGCTGCGGCCGTTCCTCGCCGAGGACAGGGACACGAGCACCGAACGCGGATTCGGGGAGTACTTCCGGAACGCCACCATGCGCTGTGTCTCGCAGCTTTCCGTCGAAACACACAACGTGGGGCGGTAGGTCCGATGACCGACAGAGCGGAAACAGCGGGCGAAACCAAGGTCGCCGTGGTGGGGCTCGGCGGGATGGGGTCGGGGATCGCCCACTCCATCCTGCGCGCGGGGTTCCCCGTCACGGTCTTCAACCGCACTCCCGGCAAGGCCGACGAACTGGTCGGCGCCGGTGCGGTGCGGGCGGGGTCGGCGGCGGAGGCCGGGGCGGATGCCGACGTCGTCGTGCTGAGCCTCGCCGGGGAACCGAGCGTCGACGAAGTCCTTTTCGGACACATGTCTTCGCGGATCCGGCCCGGTACGACGATCATCGACACCACGACGGTTTCGCCCGCCTACGCGCGAAGCGTCACACTCCGCCTCGCCGCCGCGGGAATCCCGCGGGTGGAGGCGTGCGTGATCGGCAACCCGAAGATGGCGAAGGCGGGCGAGCTCCGCGTCTACACGGCAGGCGAGAAGTCCCATGTGGACGGTGTCGGAGACTTGCTGGCCGCCTTCGGCAAGGAAATCCGTTACCTCGGCGAAGCGGGCGCGGCGAGTGTGCTCAAGCTCTCGTTCAACCTGCTCCTCGGGATCCAGACCGCGGGACTGGCGGAGGCGGTGGTCTTCGCGGAGAAGGCGGGGCTCGGCAGGCAGCAGTTCCTGTCCGTCCTGGAGAACAGCGCCTGGCGGTCTCCCGTGCTGAACTTTCGCGCGGAGCTGATGCGGGACGGGGCGTACCGGCCCGCGGCCTTCCGCTCCGCGCTGATGCACAAGGATCTCCTGCTGGCGCGCGAGGAGGCGGAAGCGCACCGGGTCGGTCTCGGCATGGTGGAGGCGGCCGCCGACGTCTTCGGCAAGGCGCTGGAGAGCGGCCGGGGCGACGAGGACGCGGCCGTGGTGGTCGAGCTGGTGGGACAGCCACGGCGGGAACCGGGCCCGGTGCTGGGCCCGTCGCGGTGACCAGCGGGAGCCGCAATGGTCGTCTCGATCTTCGAGGTGAGTGCGCTCGTCGGCAGCGGCGTGACGGCGGGAGTGCTGTTCGCGGTGGCGCTCAGTGTGCTGCCCGCGCTGTTCGCCATGCCCGCCGACCGGTACGTGTACACCCACCAGCTGCTCGGCCGGAACTGGGACCCGACGATGCCCGTCGTCGTGCTCACCTCGTTCGCCCTCGACGTGCTGCTCGCCGTCCTCGGGGACGGCTCGTCCCGCTTGCTGTTCGTGCTGGGCGCGGTGCTGCTGCTCGGCGTTTCGGTGGTTTCGCATTTCTGCAACGTGCCCCTCAACCGAGGGGTGAAGAAGCTGGACCCGGAGCGGGTTCCGGCGGACTGGGTCGATCCCCGGCCGGTGTGGCGCCGGTGGCACCTGCTGCGCACCGGGCTCGCCATCGCCGCGCTCGTGCTGAACGCCGTGGCCGTGGGATGACCCGCCGCGCCCGGACCGGGGAAACGGAGGCGGAAGATGTCCTTTGAAGCAAGCCCGCCTGGCGAGCTCGATCCCCGGATCGTGCGAGCGCAGTCGGTGTACACGAAACGTGTTCTCGCGATCTACGACCTGCTCGTGCTCGGTGTCTTCTGTTCGTTCGTCTGGCGCTGCCCGCCACGGCTGATGCGGTCGCTCTACGACCGTTCGGTCGGCGAAAAGCACCTGGAGCTGGGGCCCGGCACCGGGTACTTCGTCGATCGCTGCCGGTTCCCGGTGCCCCGCCCGGAGATCACGCTGCTCGACCTGCACGAGGAATGCCTGCGTGCTTCCCGGGAACGGATCGCCAGGTACGCGCCGGAATCGGTGGTGGCCAACCTGCTCGAGCCGTTGCCGTTGCCCGGAAAACACTACGACTCCGCGGCGCTGAACCTGGTGTTCCACACCATCCCCGGTGGCTGGGCCGCCAAGGGAGTGGTCTTCGAGCACGTGGCCGCCTGCCTGAAGCCCGGGGGCGTTCTGTTCGGCAGCACGGTGCTGGCCAGGCAGGTCCCGATGAACCGGGTGACCCGGTATCTGATGCGGGAGCAGCATCGCCGCGGCAACTTCCAGAACCAGCCCGACGACGTCGACGGCCTCCGCGAGCAGCTGGCCAAGCACTTCCCGAGCTTCAAGCTCGCGGTGCACGGCTGTGTGGCGGTCTTCGAGGCCACCGCGCCGTGATGAACGCGAAGCCGGGAAGCCGGGCGGTGGTGGTGGGCGGCGGCATCGGCGGGCTCGCCGCGGCGGTGGGATTGCGGCGGGCGGGCTGGGACGTGCTCGTCCTGGAGCGCTCGCCCGAGTTGCGCGAACTCGGTCTCGGGGTGTCGTTGATGTCGAACGCGACGCGCTGCCTCGACGAACTCGGCGTCGGCACGCGGATCCGGGCGATGGCGGCGACCATGGCCCCGGGTGGCGAGGGGGTGCGGACACCACGTGGCCGCAGGCTGACCCCGCCCGCCGACCCCGATTTCGTGCGTGCGAACGGGTTGCGGGCCAGCATCGTGCTGCGGCCCCAGCTGCTGCGGGTGCTGGCCGGTGCCCTGGCGCCCGGCGCGATCCGTACCGGCGCGGAGGTCGTCGACGTCGTCACGGAAGGCGGGCGCGCTCTCGTCAAATACCTGAGGACGGCCGGCGCGGAGGAGGTTCCCGCGGACCTGGTCGTGGCGGCGGACGGGGTCAACAGCACCGTTCGCCGCCTGCTGTGGCCGACCGCGCCCGCTCCTGTCTACAGTGGACACAGCGTGTGGCGCGGTATCACCACCGGGACCTTCGCCGAACCGGGCGGGAACACCTGGGGGCGGGGGCGGCAGTTCGGCCGGATGCCGCTGGCCGACGGCAGGGTGTACTGGTACGCGGTGGCGAACACGCCGTGCGGTGCGCACGAGGCCGACGAACACGCGGCGGTGGTGCGGCGGTTCGGTTCCTGGCACGATCCCATTCCCGCGCTGCTCGCAAGCACGGAAGCGCATACGGTGCTGCACCACGATGTCCACGAGTTCCCGAGTCCACTGAGGACGTTCGTGCGGGGGAATGTGGTCCTGCTCGGCGACGCCGCCCATGCGATGACCTCGGACATGGGGCAGGGTGCCTGCCAGGCGCTGGAGGACGCCGTCGTGCTGAGCGCGATGGTCGCCGCCGAGCCGGAGCTCGGGGCCGCGCTGGCGGCCTACGACCGGCAGCGGCTGCCGCGGACGTCGATGATCATCGAGGCTTCGCGGAACATGGGGCAGTTGACGTTGCTCGAACGCCGGAGCGCGGTCCTGGCCCGCAATCTCTCGGTGCGGCGGATACTCCCGTCGGAGGCCCAGCGCAGGCTGGCGGAGGTCGGCGGCTGGATCCCGCCGCGCCTGGATCCGGTCGTATCCTGACCGGTGTCCTGCGCTGACGAGCGGTGGCTCTCTCGCTTCGGCGAAGGGGGCCACCGTTTCATGTGTACGTTTCAGAGATGAACGCACGGCCGTCCGCGGTCCTGACGGGAATCCTCGTCAGGACCGCGGACGGTTTTTCGTTGTTCAGCGCCTGCCGGTCGCCTTCGCCAGCGCCGCGGTGAGCACCTCGGCCTGGCCGCGCGTCGCCCCGTGTGCCCGCCAGGCCACGAAGCCGTCCGGACGCACCAGCACCGCCCCGTCCTCGCCGACGCCGTAGACCTTCGGCCAGGACCGGTCCACCGGCTTCAGCTCACCGTCGTCGGCGATGACATGCGTACGTACCGGGACGTCGAGGCGCTTCGCCGCCTCCACCGCCGCCCCGGTCCATCCGTTGTCGTCGGATCCGGTGAGCAGCACGAAATCCTTCCAGAACAGGTCGATCGTGGAGATGCGCTCACCCGCGCGGTCGAGCCACAGGTGCGGCGCGCGCGTGCCGGGCTGGCCGGTGAGCTCCAGCCGCGGGCTGAGGACGTCGGCGTCGGGCTCCGTGCCGCTGATCGCGTCCGAGAGGTACCGGTACCCGAGGGTGATGATGATGTCGTCGACCATCTTCTCCCGGGTGGCGGCATCGGCGTGCCCGTGCCGGATGCGGTTGCGGATCATCGCCTGTTCCGCCATCGCCTCGCCGACCCGGCGCCGCTCGGCGTCGTAGCTGTCGAGCAGCGCGTCCCCGGCCGTGCCCCGCAGGACCGCGGCGAGTTTCCAGGCGAGGTTGTGCGCGTCGTGGATACCGGTGTTGGCACCGAATCCGCCCGCCGGGGGATGGACGTGCGCCGCGTCGCCGGCGAGGAAGACCCGCCGTACGCGGAAGGTCTCGGCGACCAGCTGGGCTCCCTCCCACGGCACCTTGGCGACGACCTCCACCTCGAGGTCGGCCTTGCCCGCCGCGGCCCTGACGATCTCGACGCAGCGTTCGTCGGTGAAATCGGCTGGGCTTTCGCCCTTGGCAGGCTCGTAGAGCGGCGCGGCCAGCCAGGGATCCCTGCCGTGGAGCCGGGACAGGCCCATGAGCGTGCCCGGCGCCGCCGTCGCGTAGCAGAGGATGAACTTGCGTCCTTTGAGGACTGTTTCGAGCTCCGGCGCGCGGAAGTAGATGCTCAGGGCGTTGAAGACCGTGCCCCGGCCGGCGCGGGCCACGCCGAGCGCCTCGCGCGTCCGGCTGCCGGCGCCGTCGGCGCCGACGAGGTAGTCGGCCCGCACCGTCAGCCGTTCGCCGGTCACCTTGTCCTCGACGATCGCGGTGACGTGGTGGGTGTCCTGGATGAACGAGACCAGCCGGTGGTTGAACCGGACGTCGCAGCCGTTCTCCCTGGCGAGCTCGACGAGGACCTTTTCGTAGCGGTCCTGGCCGCAGCCCATGACGCGCTCGGGGCTGATCAGCGGCCCGTCGAGCGACGGCGCCTCGAGCACGACGGCGTCGTCGATCCCGGAGAAGGTCTCGACCTGCAGGATGCCGCCTTCGAAATACGGGTGCGAGTCACCCATCTCCAGCGCGCGGATGGCGTGGTGGATCCCGGCCGAGCGGAACAGTTCCATGGTGCGGGCTTGAAGCCCTGGGGCACGCGGGAGCACGGAGGTGCCGTCCCGTTTCTCGACGAGCAGGGTCTTGACGCCGTGGCGTCCGAGGAACAGTGCGGTGGCGAGGCCGACCGGCCCCGCCCCCACGATCAGTACCGGTACCTTCGTGTCAAACATTCCTGTCTCCGTTCGGCCTTCTTGATCAGTCCACATGCGACACCCGGGGCACCGAAATCTGGCTGACACAGCGCAGCAGGCTCCGGCGGAAGGTGGCGACGAACCCCTCGACGGTCCCGGTGTCCCGGGGCTTGCTGAGATAGGGCGCGAGTTTGCGCTCGACCTCGCGGACGCCGGGCTGCGTGGCCATGTGCCGGGCGACCGCGTCGAGATCGCCCTCGTACTCGATGAACCGGACCAGCAGGTCGTCCCGGATGAACACGCCGGTGGCGAGAATGCGGGTCGCCACCTCGGCGTCGCCGGTCGGCACGGCGGCCGAACCGACCCGGCGGAAGCCGCCGAAGATCTCGGCGACGTCGTCCTCGTGGCCGGGCTTGATGTCATAGGTGATCGCGGCGAGCGGCATGGACGCTCCTCCCCTTCATCGCTGGCGGTGCTCCCGCGGATCGTGTCCGGCGGGGCTCGGAACGTGCTGGGGGCGAACTCGGGGCGGCATCCGTGTCGCGCCGCTGGAGCTTGGTTCGAGTGACGCACCAGCGCCGGTCGGCAGCCTGGGGCTCCAGCGACGTTTCCCAGGAGGTCACCCGTGCATCGAACGCTGATCGTGGCGAAGCTGAAGACCGATCGGCCGGAGCGCATCGCCGAAACCTTCGGTGCGTCGGACGAAACGGATCTGCCGCACCTGGTCGGGGTGCGGCGGCGGACTTTGTTCACGTTCCACGATCTGTATTTCCATCTCGTCGAAGCGGACGAGGACATTTCGGCGAATCTCTACCGCGCCCGCAGCCATCCGCTGTACCAGGACATCAACACGCGGCTGGCCGAACTCGTTTCGCCGTACGACCCGAACTGGAAGGAACCGAAGGACGCGATGGCCGCGCCCTTCTACGTCTGGACCGCCGAGGACGGGCGGGTCCGATGAGCGCGAACTGGGAGCGGCTCCGGGTCGACTCCGCGACGGTGGCGCCGAACCGGCGCCGGGGCGGGGATCTGCGCGTGACCTTGAGCCCGAAGACGGTGGAGGCGACATCGGGTTTCGGCGGGGTGCTTTCGCTCGAGCCCGGCGAATTCGTCACCGAGCACTATCACCCGTACTCCGAGGAGTTCCTGCACGTGGTCTCCGGTGCCCTGGAGATGACCATGGACGGGACACCGGTGCGACTGGCCGCGGGCCAGTCGCTGCTGGTGCCCATCGGCGTCCGCCACCGGCTGCGCAACGTCGGCACGGTCCGGGCCGAGGCCGTGTTCCACTTGTCACCGCTGGCGCCCCGGCCCGATCTCGGCCATGTCGACACCGAGGAAGCGATCCGGCCTGCCGAGCCGCATCCCCGTGTCCAGGAGCCGAGGTGACCAGGCGGGCCGCGATCACCGGCATCGGCGTGGTGGCGCCCGGCGGGGTGGGGCGCGAGGCGTTCTGGGACCTGCTGGCCGAGGGGCGCACGGCGACCCGGCGCATCACGTTGTTCGATCCCGCCGCCTTCCGGTCCCGGATCGCGGCCGAGGTGGACTTCGACCCGGTGGCGGCCGGGCTTTCGCCCCAGCAGATCCGGCGCATGGACCGGGCGGCGCAGTTCGCCGTCGTCTGCACGCGCGAAGCCGTCCGGGACAGCGGTTGCGAACTGGCCGCGCGCGACCCCGGCCGGATCGCCGTGAGCATCGGCAGCGCCGTCGGCTGCACCATGGGCCTGGAGGAGGAGTACACCGTGCTCTCCGACGCCGGGCGGCGCTGGCTGGTCGACCACACCTACGGCGTTCCGCACCTCTACGGCTACATGGTGCCGAGCACGATCGCGGTCGAGGTGGCGCACGAGGTCGAGGCCGAGGGGCCGGCGGCGCTGATCTCGACCGGCTGTACGTCCGGCCTGGACGCCATCGGCCACGGCGTCGCGCTCATCGAGGAGGGCACAGCGGACGTGGTGATCGCGGGCGCCACCGACGCGCCCCTGTCGCCCATCACGTCCGCTTGCTTCGACGCGATCAGGGCGACCTCGCCGAACAACGACGATCCGGCGCACGCGTCCAGGCCCTTCGACGCCGGCCGCGACGGTTTCGTGCTCGGCGAGGGCGCCGCGGTGCTGGTCCTCGAAGACTCCGCCGCGGCACGGGCGCGTGGCGCGCGGATCTACGCCGAGGTGATCGGGTTCGGCAACCGCAGCAATGCTTTCCACATGACCGGTCTCAAACCGGACGGACGGGAGATGGCCGAGGCGATCCGGGTGGCGATGCGGCAGGCGCGGATCGATCCGGGCGACGTGGACTACGTCAACGCGCACGGGTCGGGCACGAAACAGAACGACCGGCACGAGACCGCGGCGTTCAAACGCAGCCTCGGCGACCGCGCCTACGAGGTGCCGGTGAGCTCGATCAAGTCGATGATCGGCCACTCGCTCGGCGCGATCGGGTCGATCGAGGTCGCGGCCTGCGCGCTGGCACTGGAACGGCAGGTCGTGCCGCCCACGGCGAATCTCGAGAACCGCGATCCCGAGTGCGACCTGGACTACGTGCCGCGGGTGGCGCGGGAGCACCGGATGGACGTGGTGCTCAGCGTGGGCAGCGGCTTCGGCGGATTCCAGACCGCCGCGTTGCTCGGCAGACCACGGTAACCGCGTCCGGTCCGATCGATTCGTCGCAGCGGCAAGGAGGTAACTGGTGAGCTTTCGGAGCACGGCCGGTACGGCGGTGGTGACCGGGATCGGGGTCGTCGCCCCGACCGGTATCGGCGTCGAAACGCATTGGCAGGCGGTGCTGGCTGGCAAGTCGGGGATCGGCCGGATCGACCGGTTCGACCCGTCGGGGTACCCGGTGCGCTTCGCGGGCCAGGTACCGGGATTCGATCCCGCGGCCCAGGTCCCCGCCCGGCTGGTGCCGCAGACCGATCTCTGGACGCAGTTCGCTTTCGTGGCCACCGACCTGGCGCTCGCGGACGCCGGGGTCCGGCCCGCGGACCTCCCGGAGTACGAGATGGCGGTCGTGACGGCCAGCTCGTCCGGTGGCACCGAATTCGGCCAGCACGAGATGGAACGGCTCTACCGGCAGGGCCCCGGCTGGGTGGGCGCCTATCAGTCGATCGCGTGGTTCTACGCCGCGACCACGGGGCAGGTCGCGATCCGGCACGGTATGCGCGGGCCGTGCGGAGTGCTCTGCTGCGAGCAGGCGGGCGGGCTCGACGCGCTGGGCCAGGCCCGCCGGCTGGTCAAGACCGGGTCGCGGCTGGTCGTCACCGGCGGGACCGACGCGTCGTTGTGTCCCTACGGCCTGACCGCGCAGCTGTCGACCGGGTTGCTGTCCACCGCGCCGGACCCGACCACCGCGTACCGGCCGTTCGACGCCGCGGCGTCGGGCTATCTCCCCGGGGAGGGCGGCGCGATCCTGATCGTGGAGGACGCGGCGAAGATCGGCGGCAGGCGGCCCTACGGCGAGATCGCCGGGTACGCGGGCGGCTTCGACCCGCCCCCTGGCTCGCCCCGGCCGCGGGCCCTGCGGGGGACCGTGGAGCGGGCGCTGGCCGACGCCGGTGTCGCACCGTCCGAAGTGGACGTCGTGTTCGCCGACGCCGCGGGTGTGCCGGAGGAGGATCTGGCCGAGGCCGGTGCGATCACGGCGGTGTTCGGCGCGCGGGGTGTTCCGGTCACCACCACGAAGAGCCTCACCGGGCGGCTCTACGGCGGCGGGGCGGCGCTGGACGTGGCCACCGCGCTGCTGTGCCTGCGTGACCAGGTCATCCCGGTGGCGGCCGGGGTCGACACGCCCGCCGCGGGATGCGAGCTCGACCTGGTGCTGCACCGGCCGCGCGAACGCTTCCTGCGCACCGCGCTGGTACTGGCGCGCGGCCACGGCGGGTTCACCGCCGCCGTCGTGCTCCGCGAATCGGGAACGCAACGGAAATGAGGTCCGGAAAATGGCAGGGCACACCGACAACGAGATAGTCATCGAAGCGCCGATGGATCTGGTCTGGGACATGACCAACGACATCGGCTCGTGGACGAAGCTGTTCAGCGAGTATTCCGAGTCGACAGTGCTCGGCGAGCGGGACGGGACGATCGTGTTCCGGCTTGCCCTGCACCCCGACGAGAACGGCAAGGTGTGGAGCTGGGTTTCGGCGCGGACCCCGGACGCGGCGACGCGGACGGTGCGCTCCCAGCGCATCGAGACCGGCTCGTTCAAGTACATGTGGATCTTCTGGGAGTACCTCGAGGTCGAGGGCGGGGTCCGGATGCGCTGGGTGCAGGACTTCGAGATGAAACCGCAGGCACCGGTCGGCGACGAAGCCATGCGTGAACGGCTCGACCGCAACACGCCGGTGCAGATGCGGCTGATCAAGGACCGGATCGAGCGGGTGGCCCGTGGGGCGGGAGTGCCGGGCTGAGCCGCCCGGACGAAAGGAGAGGCCTGTGTACGCCGTCCTGCTGCCGCTGGTCCTGTTGGCCAACGGCCTTTCGGCCGGGGTGCTCGTCGGTACCCAGCTCGGCGGCTGGCCGTTGCTGGCCCGGCTGCCCCCCGAGGAATACGTGCGGGCACACGCCTTCTTCGCCACGCGGTTCGATCCGTTCATGCCGGTCTGCCTCGTCCTCACGGTGCTGGGCGACGGGGTGCTCGCGGTGGCCGCCGCGGTGCGCCGCGACTACGTCAGCACGGCGCTGTTCGGCGGGGCGGCGGTGCTGGCGCTGTGCACCATCGTCATCTCCCTCACCAAGAACGTCCCGGTGAACCGCTGGGTGTCCACATTGGACCCACAGCGGCTGCCGCCGGACTTCTCCGCGCGGGACCCGCGCCGGCACTGGGGCCCGTGGAACCGGGCCCGCTTCCGGCTCAGCACGCTGGCCCTCGCGGCCAACTGCTTCGCACTCGGCCTGCTGCTGTGAACACCGGCCGGGTGGCTCCTTCGGTCTGTCCGGCTACACCAACGTGAAGAGGAGCGCGACCATGAATCTGGGACTGGACGGGAAAAAGGCACTGGTGACCGGGGGTGCCCGCGGGGTGGGCCGGGGCATCGTGCTGGCACTGGCGCGTGCCGGTGCCGACGTGATCACCTGCTGCCGTCAGGACAGCGAGGCGGCCAGGTCGCTCGAGCGCGAGCTGGCGGAGATCGGCGGAAAGCACCACGTCCTGCGGAAGGACCTCGTCGAGCCGGAGCAGATCGCTTCGCTCTTCGACGAGATCCGTGTCCACTTCGGTGAACTGGACCTCGTGGTGAACAACGCGGGCGCCATCAGCCACGTGCCCTACGAGAAGCTCACCCTGGCGGAATGGCACCGGATCGTCGACACGAACCTCACCGCGGCCTTCCTGGTGACGCAGCACGCGATACCGCTGCTCGGCTCTTCGGGTTCGGTGGTGAGCATCGGCTCCAAGTCGGCCGAGGTGGGCATTCCGCTGCGGGCGCACTACACGGCGACGAAGGCCGCGCTGGTCGGTCTCACCCGGTCGCTGGCCAAGGAGTACGGCTCCACCGGGCTGCGGTTCAACGTGCTGGCGCTCGGGGTGATCGCGACCGAGGCACTGGACGCCATGCCCGCCGAACAGCGCGAGGCGATGATCGAGCGCTACGCGGCCAAGACCGCGCTCGGCAGGCTCGGCACCCCGGCGGAGGTCGCCGACGCGGTGCTGTGGCTCGCCAGCGACCTGTCGCGGTACGTCACCGGGGCGACCATCCACGTCGACGGGGGGATCTCCTGATGACGGGCGATGCCGTGTTCCGGGTCATGCTCACCATGAAGATCATCGAGGGGAAGGAAGCGGAGTTCGAGCGCACCTGGACGGAGATCGGCGATTCGGTCACCTCGCACCCCGCGAACCTCGGCCAGTGGCTTTGCCGCGGTGACGAGAAGGGCGTGTACTACATCATGAGCGACTGGGTGAGCGAGGCCCGGTTCCGCGAGTTCGAGACCAGCGACCGGCATCTGAGCCATCGCACCAAACTGCATCCCTACCGCTCCGGCGGCGCGATGGCCACGATGACGGTGGTGGCGCGTCTCGAGGGCACGGCCGAGTATCCGACGCACGAGGCGTGGGAGAAGGCCGATGTCTGAGGAGGTCCGCGTCCTGCTCTACCACCGGACCGAGGACGCGGACGGGGTCCTGGCCGCCTACCATGCCACGAGCAGCCGGCTGGCAGGCGTGGATGGCTTGTACGCCAACGAGTTCCTCCACTCCGTGCACGATCCGGCCGGGTTCGTCGTGGTGAGTTCCTGGCGGAGCCTCGACGCTTTTGTCGAATGGGAGCAGGGCGCTTCGCATCGGTCGAGCACGGCGCCGCTCCGCCCTTATCGGGACGCGGGGATGAGCCGGCCCTTCGGAGTGTACCGGGTACTGGCGGCGCACTGAGATGCCCGGCCATTTCGAGCGGGAGAGCGGGGAAGCGGTGCCGGAGGGTTCGTCCGGCACCGCGCGGAGGAAACCCGCGGGCCTCGCTTTCCTCGCCGCGCTGGCGGTACTCGGCTCGGCCATGAGCGGCTGGCCGCTGGCCCGCGTCGTGCTGGAAGGCCTGGCAGGCCGGGAGTCACGGCCTGATAGTCCACAAAGGACGTATACGGGAGAATGAGTGTGGGGGGGGGCCCCCCCGGGGGGGGGGCCCCCCCCCGGGGCGCCCCCCCCCCCCCCGGGGGGGGGGGGGTTTAAAAAAAAACAACCCCCCCCCCAAGGGGCGGGCTGGGGGGGGGGGGGGGGGGGGGTTTG